>NZ_GL882817.1:30356-45982 GCF_000195655.1 Klebsiella sp. MS 92-3 | reverse complement strand
CAGCCGGGCTGGCCGCCATACTATTCTCCGAGGCGCTTCCCAGAAAATTGTCGTCAAACCCAACCGGGTAAAAACCGGTGATAGAGTCCGGCTTACCTTCTCTTTCAGGCAAGCGGATGGCCATGAAAAAACGGATGACCTCGACGCCGCACGATGCGGTCTTTAAGCGATTTCTTCGTCACCCGGAGACAGCGACTGATTTCCTCACCCTCTACCTTCCCGAAGCGATCCTTCAGCGGTGCGATTTCTCTACCCTGAGGCTGCAATCGGCGAGCTTTATCGATGAGGATCTGCGCGCCTGGTATTCAGATGTCCTCTGGTCGGTGCAGACCACCTGCGGCACGGGGTATGTTTACGTGGTGATAGAGCACCAGAGCTCACCGGATAGCCATATGGCCTTTCGCCTGATGCGCTATGCGATTGCCGCAATGCAGCGCCACCTGGATGCCGGGCACAAAACGCTGCCGCTGGTGGTGCCGATGCTTTTTTATCACGGTGCAACCAGTCCGTATCCTTTTTCCCTCAACTGGCTGGATGAATTTGCCGACCCGCAGCTGGCGAAGACGCTGTATGGCTGTCCGTTTCCATTGATCGACGTGACGGTGATGCCGGACGATGACATCGTGCAACATCGACGAGTCGCCTTGCTGGAGCTGATGCAAAAACATATTCGCCAGCGCGATCTCAGCGGCATAACGGAGTCGTTGGCGGCCGTTGTGATGCTGGGATACACTAACCGTCGGCAGTTGAGAATGCTGTTTCACTATATGCTGCAGTACGGTAATACGGCCGAGCCGGGCGTGTTTCTCCGCCGGCTGGCCCGCCGTCTGCCACAGTATGAGGAGACATTGATGTCTATCGCGCAAAAGCTTAAGCAGGAAGGTCGGGAAGAAGGCCGGGAAGAAGGGCACCTGGAGGGCTTGCAGGAAGGCAGCCGACGCGAGGCGCTGCGCATTGCCGGCAGTATGTTACAGAATGGCCTCGACAAAGAGATGGTACAGAAGATCACCGGACTGTCGGCTGATGAACTACAGCCGCTGTGTGGTTAACGTCCTGCCACGACAACCGCTGCCCGGCGCGAAAATTCGCCGGGCAGGATTGCGTTAGCCTTCGCTTTTCACCACTTTGATCTCCACCATGCCGATCCCCAACTGACGCGGGGAGTGGCCGAGGATATTGCCCTCGTTAGTGGTTTGCGGGTCCGGCGGGGTGATGATCAGCGTGTTGCTGCGCGTTGGGTTGTCAAAATGCAGCGTCGTGGTAGTCACGTCATTATCCAGAGTGAGCACTTGCTCACTTTCTCCAACTCGCACCGGAATCGGCTTATTGGCGTTTGGGCCATAAGCTTTGGCGGTAATCACCAGATCAAATTTCTCCGGCAGCGGCTCTTTATATTCAATCTTCACGTCGCTGCCCAACTGAGCATTGGACCACCGCCCCCACGACTCGGGACGCGAAATACCGCTGAACTGTTTAACCTCTTCCGGGGCGCCAGCGACGTTAAACACGAAGCTGTCGGCCTTATAGCGAATATCGTTGTCGACAATTTTCAGCGTATCGACGTTGCCCTTATAGCGCTCCATATCGATAAGGGTGTCCCTGAAGGCGGTCTTGCCGTGCCACTGCGGCTTATCAACGTGCTGGACCTTCTGCTCACCCCCCAGCTGTCCCTGCGAGACGCACCAGTCGGTGGAGAGCGCCAGCTCAGGCGACCACAGCTGGCCCATTTTATAGCAGCGATCGACCCACACGAAATTATCCCGTGGCGCGAAATCGGCCAGCTGGAAGCGCAGCGGCGCAGAGTATTCACTCTCCGGCAGCGGTTCTACGCGCTGGTCAGATACCCGCAGCAGCAGCGGCAGACGGAAATGGCTGCCGGAGAAAGCGATCATATTTTTCTGCGAGTCGATGGTGAAATTCTTCATTTCTTTGGGGAAATTCCACAGGCGGATCACGTCAGGCTTCCATGCCAGGACTTTCTCTTTCATATTCATGAAAATACCGGAGAGCGACTGGCCGGAGAGGCTGCTACGCCCGAGGCCGATATAGTTATCGCCGCCGAGAATATCCAGCACCGTCGCGCCGTTATCCATGGTGTTGCGTTTCACCGCCAGGGTCTCCTGCTGCGGTTTATCGCCGCGCAGGATGAAGAACAGATTGCTGCGATCGTGCTTGTTGAGATAATCCCAGGCGCTGTTCTTCATGGCCAGGTGATCGGAAGAGACCACGATGACCGTGTTTTTGAAATAGGGTGAGGCTTTAATCTTCTCTATCAGCGCGGCGATATGTTCCTGACTGCAGCTAACGGCGCTGAAAGAGAGGTTTTTCTTGCCGTCCACATCATAGCGTTTACGCTCGCAGGTGCGTGAGATAAAACCGTCGGGATGGTGGGTATCCACCGTCAGGGCGAAGAGCGAGAAGCGTTTCCCGGACTGCGACAGCTCTTCGAATTTTTTCCAGGTCTCGTCGAGTACGGTGTCGTCATAGAAGCCCCAGTCGTTGCGGTAGGTAGGATCCGCCACCGTAGTTTTTAGCTCTTCCGCCCCGTACAGATGATCGAAGCCGTGGGATTTAAGAAACACGTCTTTGCCGGCAAAGCGCAGGTTAGCCCCCTGCACAAAGTAATTCTCGTAACCGGAGTTCTTCAGAATATCGCCAAGGCAAATATTCTGTGGAAAGAAGCTGGAGACTGAGGCTGAGGCATTACCTTCGAACGGCGCGAACAGCGGAATGCCGCACTGTGAGGCGACCATGCCGGCGATAGTGTAATCGGTCCCCGGCAGCTGCATGGTATTGCTGAAATCAATGGCCTCAGCTTTAATTCTGCCAAGCTCAGGGGTGAGGTTGGGGAAGGCGTCGTTATCAAAATAGGTGCGCTCGAGACTTTCGCCATAGATATAGACCAGGTTCAGCTGCGGATTGTCGATTTGCTTCGACGGCTCTTTATAGTACGCGGCAAAGTCTGGATCGCCCTCGCGTGACTGGGATTTCACCAGCTCGCTGATCTGATGGAAGGCCGGGCTGGCATCAACGGAGGCCAGCGCCAGCAGTAGCGCCGCCAGGCTGTAACCGACGTGATGAGGATGATGCCGACGGCGGCGCAGCACCCAGCCGAGGGCGCCAAAGACGGCGACCAGTGCGACGGCCACGCCGACCCCCGGCAGTATATATTTGCCGATCCCGGCGCCGGTCAGGCTGTTGGTCAGAGTGTAGAGTACCGCGTCGTTGATGCCGTCGCCGGTGAAGTAGTCACTGGCGTAGAGGGTGATATTCAGCACCACGAACAGGCCTAACACCGTGAGCGTGGCGGCAAACCACCAGGTGTTACGACCCGCTTTCCAGGCATACAGCACCACCGAAGCTAAAAATAAGGCGATGGATAACAACTCTGACACAGCTCATCCTCATTAATGCCAGTTATCGGCTGGCAGAACAGATTACTTTTCAAGCCCCACTGTAATTGCAGCGCCATCTTGCTGCAATTCTAGCGTCATGAAAGTGTGCAGTTATTCAGAATTGGTTTAGAAGTTGCCTTTTTTGATCGGCATCGCATCGGGCGAAATGGGAAAACGGAACAGGAAAACTGCAAAAAAAAGCGTTTCAGGCCGCGGCGCCGCCGCGAAGGCAACAAATGCGGCCTTGTCAGTCAGGATCAGGAGAGGAAATTAACACCCTGTTTTAAGACCAGATCGCAGGCTTTGGTTTTTACCTGTTTCGCCAGCGAGCTATTGCCGAGCGTATTCAGGTCCAACTGCTGGCCGTTTTTGCTGTTGAGCAGCCCCTGCAGGCCATCCAGATAGCTGGTGTCCTGTTTTTGTTTTTCCGGCGTGCTAAGCCCCAGTTTATCCAGCACCTGATTTTTGACGTTATCGGCGCTGGTCACGGAGGCCAGCTTCTGTTTCGCGCAATATGACAGTATCCCGGCCGCATTATTCATGCTGCTGGCGGTCAGGGATTGGCTGCTGCCGTTGAGCAGGCTGGTTAGCGAAGAGACGGACATGCCGCCGCTGGCCTGGGCGTTACTGCCGCTGAGCTGGCTGGCAGCGCTGTTAAGGGAATCCTGCCAGGAGGCGGCGTGGGCGCCAGAGAGGGTAAACGCGCTAACGGCAAGCGCGGCAACAACGCTATTTTTAAACGATTTCATAGACGGACTCATAAGCGTGACTGAATAATCGCTTTAGTATAACGCCGTCGTCGCCCGGAAATCTCTTAATACTCCTTGCCTGTAACGCGGTGCCGGTAACTTTCCCAATTGAAGATAACCCACAGGCTGTTGCCGAGCCGCATACGGTCCATCACCCGCTCGCCGAGCAGTTTGTTCATCTCTTCCATATTGCTGTTGGTGAGCATCCCGGTAGGTCGTTTGGAGGATGAGCGCCGGTCAACTATCTGATTGATAATGACCTTTTCATAGCGAGACTCCGTCTGCATCCCAATTTCATCGATCACCAGCAGGTCGACCATGCTGAGGTCGTTAAGCAACTGTTCTTCGCTCGTTTCCCGGTTGCCGAAGGTATCTTTCATCGCCGACATAATATCGGCCACGGTGATGATTAAGACCGACTTCCCGCGCAGCAGCAGCTCGTTGCAAATGGCTGCCGCCAGGTGGTTTTTGCCAGTGCCCGGTTTACCGGAGAAGATAAAGCTGGCGATATTGCCATCGAACTCTTCCACGTACTGGCGCGCCCGGGCGAGCGCATTCATCTGCCCCTCGCACTCGACGCGATAGTTATCAAAGGAGCAGTTCTGATGCAGCGGGCGGATCCCCGAGCGGTTGAAGGTGCGCTGCATTTTCATCGCGCGATTCTCTCGCTCCAGCGCTTCGGAACGCAGCCGGCCTTGCTCTTTTTGCCAGGCCAGCAGCTCTTCGCCGGTTTTAAACGCCGGTTCAATATGTGCCGGCATCATTTTCTGCAGGCGTTTCATCAGGTCGCCAACGTTTTTCATGCTCATCCTCGGAAACCTCGCGGAATATGGCTGTCGGGTTCGCTAACGCTGTTCACATCGCGCTTCGGCTGTCCGCCGTTGCTGGCGCGGCTGATTTGCACGCTACGCGCCAGCTTCTGCTGCCACTGCACGTGGTGAAAGACTTTACCTTCCGCCTGCCAGTAAGCGACGAAAGCGGCCAGCTCTTCGGGGGTAACCGGCTGGCTCAGGGCAATGCCCCACAGCGCGGCCAGGCGCTGAAAATCGGCGTCAGGCTGCCATCCGGCGTACATAGCAAATTTGCCCATCGGCACCGCAACCGGCGCCGCGGCGGGCTCCTCGAAAAACTGCGGGTCAAGCGCGATGTCGCTGCCGGGGCGCGCCAGCCTGGCTTCCAGCTCCAGCAGTTGCGCCAGCCGCGCTGGCGTCAGCGCATAGAATGCCGGCGCGTTATTGGCAAAAACGGCAACGGTGCCGTCAGTCGATTTTGCCAGCAGCGCCGCGTGCTGCTGGAGGAACTCTTCCAGGCCGCTAAAATGGGAGGTTAAAATTCGCGAAGACATAACTCTATCTCAACTCTGAACTGCAAAGAGTGGGGTGATCTGCACATAGTAGCACAGAGGTCATCGCGGAAGGAGCGTCGCGGATTAACCGCGACGTCGGGGTTAGACGCGAGGACGCTTACGATACAGCCACAGGCCGGGTATCGACAGGCCAATCGAAAGGGCGCCCACAATCGAAGAGGCCTTTAAAAAATTGCTCAGCAGCAAAATCATCATCTCTTCCGAATAACCAAAATGACTGATTTTTACCGCGGAAATCATCGCCGTGTAGGCTGAGATGCCAGGAAACATCGGGATCACGGCGGCGACGGTAAAAATCTTCGGATGCGCCAGATACCAGCGCGACCATTGAATGCCAATGCTGCCCACCAGCAGAGCGGCGAGAAAGGTGGCCCATTCAATGTTAAAACCGGCGCTCATCATGATCATACGCGAGCCATGGCCAATCGCCCCCAGCAGCGCGCACCAGCGCAGAGCGCGCTGAGGGACATTAAAGACCATCGCAAACCCGACGGCGGGGATCGCCGCCAGCAGCATGTCTTCCGCCAGCGCAAAAATAAATGAGATTATGCCCATCCGCGCAGCCCCCATACGGTCATGGCCATCACCACGCCAATGCAGGTGGCTAGGGTTAGCAGGCTGGCGATCGCCCAGCGGGCGAGTCCGGTATTGATATGCCCTTTAAACATATCGGCGACGGCATTGATTAATGGAAAACCCGGGACCAGCAGCAGGACGCTGGCGGCCATGGCAATGGTCGGCGTGCTGGCAAACGCCGGGAGGCGCAGCAGCAGCCCGGAGATGGTGGTGGCGACAAAGGCGGTGATGCAGAAGTTGATCTGCGGATGCATGGAGCGATGGGTCAGCACCTGGCGAATGTACATGGCTACCGTGCTTGCGCAGAAGCTGACCAGCGCCCCATCCCAACCGCCGTTATTCAGTTTGCAGAAACAGGCGCAGGAAAGACCCACCATCAGCACCAGCAGCCAGCGCGGATAGCGCAGGGGAACGATCTGCGCAAAACGCTTCTCGACGTCGCGATAGTCCAGCAGCTTATGCTCGGCGAGGATCACAATGTGCTGCACTTCCGTCACCACATGCATATTAATGCCGCGATCGACATTTTTGCGCGTAGAGGTAAGACATTCGCCATTTTTAATGGTGGTCAGGACGATGGCATTCGAAGAGATGGCGCTTTCAACGCTGTCCATCCCCAACGCCAGCCCGAGACGTGTTGACAGTTCCTCCACCAGCGCACTCTCGGCGCCGTGCTGTAACAGAAAAAGACCACACTGGATGCATAAACGTGTGATTGCCCGCTGCTGTGTCCGATCAACCTGCATACTTCCTCTATTGTTCACGACGCCTGGTATCTGCCGATACTTTAACCTGAAGCGCAGTGGCGGCTGAGGGGGGTGGGATCAAATAATGTGCAAAAATTCCCAGTCTGCGGGGCGGCAGAATTTGAAGCATCCCACACTTTTGCCAGTTTGGTGAAAAGTGCAATTTTTGTCGCCATTCATCCCTTCTTTTTCCCCACTGACTTATCAAAAATGCAGAAAAGCACTTTTATTAAACAAAAATTATACAAATAATTAACCCTGCAAGAGTGAGACATCCCTATGAAGACACAGGTCGCGATTATTGGCGCGGGCCCCTCCGGGCTGCTGCTGGGGCAGTTGCTGCACAACGCCGGGATCCATACCGTGATCCTTGAGCGTCAAACGCCGCAGTATGTGCTGGGGCGCATCCGCGCGGGAATTCTGGAAAGCGGTACCGTTGATCTGCTGCGCGAAGCGGGCGTGGCGCAGCGGATGGATGCCGAAGGCCTGGTGCATCATGGGGTGGAGTTTCTGTTTGACGGCCAGCGGGTGCCCGTCGCACTGAGCGAGCTAACCGACGGTAAGAGCGTAATGGTTTATGGCCAGACCGAAGTCACCCGCGATCTGATGGCTGCCCGGGCCGCCAGCGGCGCGCCGATCGTCTATGGCGTGAGCGAGGTGGCTATCCATGACGCCAAAAGCGACCGGCCGACGATCACCTACCTCAGCGAAGGGGAAACCTGCCGTCTGGAGTGCGATTTTATTGCCGGTTGCGACGGTTTCCACGGCGTATCGCGGCAAAGTATTCCAGCTGGCATTTTGCAGACCTACGAGAGCGTGTGGCCGTTTGGCTGGCTAGGCCTGCTGGCGGATACGCCGCCGGTCAATCCGGAGCTTATTTATGCGCACCATCAGCGGGGGTTTGTATTGTGCAGTCAACGCTCACTGACCCGCAGCCGCTATTATCTGCAGGTTCCGCTGAGCGATAAGGTTGAAGCATGGTCGGACGAGCGCTTCTGGCAGGAGCTGAAAAGCCGCTTGCCGGAGGAGCTGGCATCCAGGTTAGTGACAGGTCACTCACTTGAGAAGAGCATTGCCCCCCTGCGTAGCTTCGTCGTGGAGCCGATGCAATATGGGCGGTTGTTCCTGGTGGGGGATGCGGCGCATATCGTTCCGCCAACCGGGGCGAAAGGATTAAATCTGGCGGCATCGGACGTGAACTATCTGTGGCGGATTCTGCGCGAATACTACCATCGTGGCCGCAGCGATCTGCTGGCGGCCTACTCGCAACTGGCGCTGGATCGGGTCTGGAAAGGGGAACGCTTTAGCTGGTTTATGACCCGCCTGCTGCATGATTTTCCGGATCAGAACGCGTTCGACGCTAAAATGCAGGCCGCCGACCGCCGCTACTATCTGGGCTCGCGCGCCGGGCTGACCACCATCGCGGAAAACTACGTGGGCTTGCCCATGGAGCGTGTCGCCTGAATTAAGAGGAGTCATCATGCCGTTCGTTCAAACCGTGCCCGTATTTAAGCTGTATGGCGAAGAGTGCGGCTGGCCGACTCCGGACCTGCTGCACTGTGAGTCGATTTTACAGCGCAGCAGCCTGTATCAGTGGCATATTCGCGTCCATCAGCATGCGGAAATGGTCCAGCTTCTCTATCTGCATCAGGGGCGGGCGGAGATCGAAATTGAAGGCGCCACCGAGGTGATGACGGAGTCCTGCATCCAGGTGGTTCCCGCCCTCTGTATTCACGGGTTTAATTTTTCACCCGGGACGCAAGGGTTTGTGCTCTCTCTGGCGCTGCCGCTGCTGAGCCGGTTTGAAAATCAGTTCGGTCGCCCTCTGGATGTGCTTAGCGTGCCGCAGTGTGTGCCGGTGGGCCGTTCTCGCGGGCGCATGCATACGCTGTTTTCAGCGCTTCGCGAGGAGTACTGCGAAGAGCACGATGCGCGAGAAATGATGCTCTATTCGCTGCTGGGGACGCTGTTGGTCTGGCTGAACCGACAGTGCCATCCCGCGTCCCCCGCGGAAGATAAAGCGGAGCGGAAGCGCAGCATGATGCGTCACTTCGCCCGCCTTATCGAGAGCCACTACCGACAGCATCTCCCGTTGGCGGAGTATGCGAAGCTGATTGGACTGTCGGTTACGCACTTAAATTATTTATGTCGTGAGTTTTATGGCTGTAGCGCTCTTGGAGTATTGCATCAGCGGTTGATGCTTGAAGCGCGACGCAATCTGCAGTACACCCGCATGACGATTACACAACTCTCTGATTATTTGGGGTTTAGCGATGCAGCCTATTTTTCGCGTTTTTTCCGTCGCTATAGCGGTATGTCACCCAAAGCATTTAGAGAAACAATTAAAGATAATGCTTCATAATGTTCAGTACTGAAATTATTTTTGCTAAATAATGTTTTTATCTTTTCTAATTTATTAGCGCAGGAACGTCTGTGTTAATATTAATCGCAAGTATACACGGCAATAATATTTTACACGGTATGACCACGGTTCGGTCGTTACGTATATCGTGTGCGCAGGCCATGAATATGATTTTAATATTCATCCAGGAAATGATATGGCGATAAAGTCGCTCGCCGATCGTTTGCAGGCAAGCGAAGGAACTTCGACAGGAAGCGGAGGTGTTATGTTACCAGGACAAGGTAAGTTTGGCGTCGTTATTAGTAAAATTCCCGTCATGCAATCAGGGTTAAAGGTGATCTTCAATGAGAACCTCCCTGATTACGAACTGAGTTTTTGTCGTTCTCATGATGAGCTCACCCTTTTACAACTGCGGCGGGCGGTGCTGGTTGTCGCGGATATCTCCGGCGAGATTGCGCACCCCCGAGCCGTCTGCGAGCGTTATTACTCCCTCATGACCCAGTACCGTGATATTCACTGGGTTTTTATGGTCAGCGACAGCCTCTATCCGTTGGCCGTTGAGCTATTAATTCGTCCTGAAAGCTCGTTGATCTCCGAGAGCGAGCCGGTTAACCGGCTGATTGAGGTGATTTGCGCCGGTAGCCGTGCGGCTGAACAGATTAGCCGTACGCTGTTTGCCGGGGATGAGGACAGCGATTTCGCAAGCTACCACTCTGCGGCGATGCTCACTCTTTCAGAGCGTAAAGTTCTGCGCCTTCTGGCGAAGGGGTGGGGAATAAACCAGATCGCCGCGCTGTTGAAAAAGAGTAATAAGACGATCAGCGCGCAGAAAAACAGCGCAATGCGTCGCTTATCGCTACGCAGCAACGCTGAAATGTATGCCTGGATCAACAGCGCGCAGGGAATGCAAGAGCTGAATATCAATTCAGCTTACGGGGAGCAAATGGAATGGAAAAAAATAGTACAACCCGCCATGTCGCCATCGTAGAAAAATGCGTGATGACGGAAATGGCATGGCGCTATATCTTTAGTCGTGAAGATAATCGCCGTTATCATATTCATCTGTTTAAAAATGTCAGTATGCTCAGGGCGGCGGAAATACCGTTTCCCTGGTCAACCATTATTTTTTCTCTTTCGGGAAGTCGTTCTTCACGAGCCGAGAGTCTGCTCTTTGTTCATGAAATGGCGCGGTGCCGGCCGGAAGTCCAAACGATTATTCTGGCTAATAATGAAAGTGAAATGCACCTGATCGGCCATCTTATGCCGGCCTGTTTGCACGGCATACTGAATAAATCCGCGCCGCGACGCGGGCTACAGGAGCGTTTGCTGCAGCTACTGGACAATCATCATCTCAGCGGCAGCGAACAATTTTGCGACAGAGAGGCGTGCAACGATCCGCTAAGCCCGACGGAGCACGCCATCCTTCGGTATATGTCGTGGGGATATTCGCTTTCTGATATTGCGATACAGCTCAACCGGAATATTAAAACGATCCGCGCGCATAAGTTTAACGCCATGACCAAGCTCGGAGTTCGCTCAGACATTGGTTTATTAAACGCGGCGGATATCCTGTTGCATTTACCGCTCAATAGTACGACCAGCGCCGTTAAACAGGTAGCGTAATGCGGCTATAAACACACATCTACCCATGTTGCATCGGTGAGCTGCGCCATGCGTTCTGGTTCAATGCGAACCGCGCTATGGATGGCTCCCGCTGCGGGTAGTACTTCCTGATAATGTCTGAGAGAGACGTCGCAGTAGACTGCCAGCGGATTTTCCAGACCAAACGGGCAAACGCCGCCGACCGGATGACCGGTCCAGGTAACCACTTCATCGCTGCTTAGCATGCGTGCTTTCGCGCCAAAGGTCTCTTTCAGCTTTTTATTATCCAGCCGCGCATCGCCCCTGGCGACGATCAGTACAATCTTATCTTTGATCTTGAGCGACAGCGTTTTGGCAATTTGCCCCGGCTCAACGTTGTGTGCGGCAGCGGCAAGTGCGACGGTGGCGGTACTCTGATTTAACTCAATAATTTCGATATCGGGGGCGTGTTCGGCAAAAAACTGCCGTACAGACTGCAGACTCATTGGATTCTCCTGATTTAAGCCTGGTTAAATCTGTCACAAGCCTGGCGGAGTGTAAATATCAGCGCGGACAATCCAGATTCTTTCTATTTTGTCGATCTCCTTCACAATCACCGTAACCGGTTACTGTAACCGGTTGCGGTTATCTGCATTGAGATGAATACTGGAACAGTCACTTCTCCTTTTATTTATAACAAAAGAGCCGTGTATGAATCGTTGCCTCATGAGCAGTATAGCCGGTTGCATAATCCGCCAGCGGCCTGCTGCGTCAAAAAGCGGTCATCGTAACGGCAGGGTAATCGTTGTTGGGCCAGTATCAATAGCCTGTCAGGAGGGCTACTATGTCTGCTAACCATGCTGCGTTTAATTTGATATTTCGCTTTGTAGAAAATTACATAAGCCCCATAGCAGGGCGGATCTCGTCGCAGCGCCACGTCATGGCTATCCGTGACGGATTTATCTCAGCGATGCCGTTTATGATCGTCGGATCGTTCCTGTTAGTGTTTGCTTATCCACCGTTCTCACCGGATACCACCTGGGGTTTTGCCCGCGCCTGGCTGGATCTGGCGAAAGAGTTTGAGGGGCGTATTCTGACCCCCTTTGATATGACGATGGGGATCATGTCGATCTACATCTGCGCGGCAATCTCCTATAACCTCGGTAAGCATTACGAGAAATCCAATCAGCTCGATCCCTTTATGTGCGCAATGCTGTCGATCATGGCCTTTTTGCTGATTGCCGCGCCGAAGACCAATGGCACGCTGCCGGTGGATAGCCTCGGGGGGACCGGGATCTTTACCGCCATCCTGGTGGCGATCTACTGCGTGGAGATGATGCGTTTCTTGAAAGCGCACAACATTGGGATCCGCTTGCCGGACCAGGTTCCGCCGATGATCAAAAACTCGTTTGATCTGTTGATCCCGGTGCTGGTGGTCGTGCTGACGCTCTATCCGCTGAGCCTGTTTATCCAGCACCATTTTGACATGCTGATCCCGCAGGCCATTATGGCCATTTTCAAGCCGCTGGTTTCGGCAGCCGACTCTCTGCCGGCAATTCTGTTGGCGGTGCTGATCGGCCACCTGCTGTGGTTTGCCGGGATCCACGGTGCGGCGATCGTGTCCGGGATGCTGCAGATGTTCTGGCTGACTAACCTCGGTATGAACCAGCAGGCGCTGGCCCAGGGCGCGCCTCTGCCGCATATCTTTATGGAGGCGTTCTGGACCTTCTTTATCGTGGTCGGAGGTTCCGGGGCGACCATGGGACTGGTGTTCTGTTATCTGCGCAGCCGTTCAGCGCATTTGCGCTCCATTGGTCGTTTGAGCGTGGTGCCAAGCCTGTTCAATATCAACGAGCCGGTGATCTTTGGGACGCCTATCGTTATGAACCCAGTGTTCTTTATTCCGTTCCTGCTGGCGCCGATGGTGAACGCGGTGCTGGCCTGGGCGGCAATGAAGCTGGATCTGATTGGCCGCGTCATCTCCGTCGTACCATGGACGGCGCCAGCGCCAATTGGCGGCGCCTGGGCGCTGGGCTGGGATTTCCGGGCGGCGATTCTGGTCATTGTTCTGGCCTGCGTGTCGGCAATCATCTACTTCCCATTCTTTAAGGTATATGAGAAACAGCTGCTTGCTCAGGAAGCGGAAGAGGCCGAGCGGGCGGAGCAGGAGAGTCAACAGACCGCATAAATAGCAACGGGCGGTAAAGGCCGCCCGTTACTTTTCAGGTAAGTGGTAATTATTTAAGCGTACAGTCGCCGCACTGTTGGACATCCGGCAGGCGATAGCGCTGACAGCAGGTGCGTCGGACTAACTGCCCTTCACGCAGCATCACCGTTCGCCACAGCGGGTTATCCTGGCCATCGGCGAGTTGTTTTTCAAAAAAACAGTGCTGACGTAGCGCGGCAAGCCGCTCATCACCCAGCAGCGCGCGCATTTCCCCAAGATACCAGTTAATCAGATAGCCGGTATTGCTCCAGATAAGTTTGCTATTGATTTCGCCCGTCGCTGCCAGCGCCTCAACAACCGGCTGCAGGGTGCGCGTTACCAGGGCATCCATTCGCGCCTGCGGTGAAAGCCTCTCGATGTCGGCATCGCTATGCACATCAATCCAGAAGCAGGCCGCCCGGCCGCTTTCATGAAATTCGACATGGAAATGTTCTGGTGCCAGGCTGAGGCCTTGCGGTTCATTGAGCAGCGCCAGCATCAGCGGCGGCACCAGCAGACCGATATACCATTGCGCCCAGAGCGAGAGCAGAGGCTTCTGTTCCCGAGGCAGCGTCGGCTGATGACGATAGATATGATCGGACCAGGTGGCCAGCAGGGAGCGCAAGGCGATGGGTTGCGACCATTCGGCAAGCGTTAACGCGTGCCGTGGGGCGGGTTCGTCAAGTCGCAGGAAATCAAGCAGGTGTGGACGCAGGGTGGCGATTTTTTCCCGAATACTCTCCGCCAGGGCATGCTCAGCCGTCGGCAAAGGAGCCCGCCAGATAAGTTCATCGCTGAGAGGAAGGGAACGCCAGGCCATTCGATTTCCAGATACAAATCTAAATGATAATGATTACTGATATTAGTTGCTTGCAGGCGGCATGGCAAGGCTTTTATCGGCGCCGCGATGTCGCAGCGCGCGCAGGTCAACTGGCAAGAATAATGTTGCGGCCTTTATTTTTTGCCTCATAGAGTGCGCCGTCGGCGCGCGCCAGCGCTTGTTCAATGTTGTCATTAATGAGCGGCGTCAGGCCAATACTGATGGTGACGTTGGTGGCGACGCTTTCATTAAACATATGCGGGATCTTCAGGTCATAGACCCGCTGACGTATACGTTCGGCTGTCTTCCAGGCCGTTTCTTCGCTGCTATTGGTCAGCAGCACCATAAACTCCTCTCCACCAAAGCGGGCGACAATATCGCGTGAGCGTACAGCGTTGCGAATGGCAGCAGAGACGCGAATAAGCGCCTGGTCACCCATCATATGACCATAGTGATCGTTATAGGCCTTGAAGTGATCGATATCGAGGAGCAGCACGTAGTGGTTGTCGCCGTCCAGCGCCAGCAGGGTATCGAGGCGGTTCTGCAGTCCGCGGCGATTATACAAACCGGTCAGGGGATCGAGCATACTGAGATCGTTGAGCGTATTGCGTTCATGCATCAGTTTATCCATTAAACCCTGCGTAAAGGCATCGCTGCGCTTCTGGATAATATTTTGCAGGGTAATACCGGCTATAGGCAGCATAAAGCAGTAAGTCATACGCAACCATTGTTCCCCCTCCGCCATTATCAGGCAGGCAAGGAAAGTTGGTAAAGAGTGGAGGGTAAAGGCAGTGATATTATTGGAAAAAGCGATGGTGCCGATAAACAGAATGCTTAATAGGGCGATCACCAGATAGTTAAAATGCGGCGGTGTCAATAGCATCGCTTTTGTCACTACGTGCCATGCCCATAGCATGCCAAATAACAACGAGATAGTGGGAATATTTATTTTCGATTGCGGCCATTTCCAGTGCCAGAGCAGCAGCAGCCCGCTGCAGACGACGATCAGGGCGCAGGGCAGCGTAAAACGAACTACCGTAAATAGGGGGGTGACCAGCGACAGCGAGGAAGAAATGAAATTAAGCAGTAAAAAAAGCCGTAAGGAATATTGATATTTTTGTGCGTAGTGTGCTCGCCAGGTTTGTGCAGTCATATCGGAAGAATCATTATTAGTCGTTAAATTTCAAAATGATGAAAGCCAAAAATGAAGAGTCTGATAACAATGTGCAAAAAAAGGTTATTTGCAAAATAAGCAAAATATTTAATATATATCGATAATCCGCTTAATTTATCACCTTCATGAATGTATGTCATTACCGCGAACGTAAAGAAAAAGGGGCAGAGCACGTCGCAAATGACAAATGATAAATATTATCATATGATATTGGTTATCATTATCGTTGTAAGAGGTGAAACCATGCTGCAGCGAGCATTAGGAAGCGGCTGGGGAGTGATGATTCCCGGCGCGCTAATTGTCGCTCTCGGGTATGCCGGAGTGTCGGCTGACGTATGGCGGGTACTGGTCGCGGTGGGCATGCTGATGTCCGCGGCGATGATTTGGCATCGTCAATTGCGCCATTTTATCCTGCTGCCATCGTGTGTCGCGTTGATCGGCGGAATAATGCTGATGATTGTGGATATTAAACTGAGAGGATAATGCCGGGAGAGGGAAGAATATTGGTGCGAGGGGGGGGACTTGAACCCCCACGTCCGTAAGGACACTAACACCTGAAGCTAGCGCGTCTACCAATTCCGCCACCTTCGCACAGTATTCTTTCTTTGGGATATTGCCTCGTTGGTGCGAGGGGGGGGACTTGAACCCCCA
>NZ_GL882817.1:25624-30299 GCF_000195655.1 Klebsiella sp. MS 92-3 | reverse complement strand
TAGCGCGTCTACCAATTCCGCCACCTTCGCCCAGTGCGAGCAATATCTTCGTGGATTATGGTGCGAGGGGGGGGACTTGAACCCCCACGTCCGTAAGGACACTAACACCTGAAGCTAGCGCGTCTACCAATTCCGCCACCTTCGCATACCATCGATACTCTGAAAGTATCGTTACCACGGAGGCGCATTCTAGTGGTTTTCGGCGACACGTCAATAGTTAATTATGCAGGTTGTATCGATTGCTGCAAAAATGGGCGGATTTGCCCGCGGGAAGCGCCAGCGGTACCAGGAGCGGGCCGCCGGCGTGAAAAGACGATTATTTTTTCGCCTGACGGGTCATGATGGTGCGATAGACCTTAAAGCGCCCGGTCTGGGCGATCACCTCATGGAAGCCGAACGTCTCATCCAGCACCTGCGGATACGGCAGGAAGGCGTTGGCGACAATGCGCAGCTCGCCGCCGCTGTTCAGATGGCGAACCGCGCCGCGGATCAGCGCCTGGGCGGCTTCGAGACTGGTCTGCAGGCCGTCATGGAATGGCGGGTTGGAGATGATCATGTCGAAGCGACCATTGACCTCGGAGAAGACGTTGCTGGCAAACACATCGCCAGCCAGGCCGTTGGCGGCAAGCGTCGCGCGGCTGGCTTCAACCGCCGGGGCGCTGACGTCGCACAGGGTGAGGCGCACTTTCGGTGAATGGCTGGCCAGCGCGGCGGCCAGCACGCCCGCGCCGCAGCCGACGTCGAGCACTTTCCCTTTGGTATGCGGCTCGAGGGTGGAGAGCAGCAGCTGGCTGCCGACGTCCAGACCGTCGCGGCTGAAGACGCCCGGCAGGGTTTTAATCGTCAGATTATCCAGTGTGTATTCGCCCCAGAATGCGTCGGCGTCGAAGGTCGGCTGCTTTTCCAGACGGCCATGATAGAGGCCACAGCGGCGGGCGCTATCCACTTTGTTTAATGGCGCGTATTCAGCCAGCATCTGCTCCGCGCTGCGGACGCCGCTGCGGTTTTCACCGACGACGAAAATGTCGCTTCCCACCGGCAGCAGAGAGAGCAGGTTCATCAGCTGGAACTGCGCCTCTGGTTTGTTCTTTGGCCAGTAGTAGATCAGGGTGTCGCATTCGGCGACGTCAGCGGCCTCAGCCACTAAGCTAAAACGGACGGTGTCACCCATCTGGCGGTTGAGGACCTGCCAGTGGTGGAACTGTTGGGTGTGGGCGCGGCTGGCCGCGGTATCCAGACGCGCAGGCAGGTCATCCTGCAGGTCACCGGCAAACAGAACGCGGGCGGACTCGAAATCATCACTGTGGCGCAGCAAGACTTCACTTGCCGGGGTAAAAGCGGACATGAAACACTCCTTCATTAAGACTGGCGCCGATTATAGTAGTTTGTTGGCGCAGATACGACGGATTTGCTATATTGCGCGCTTGTTTAACAGGAGTGTTTCGCTATGACATCCCGACGAGACTGGCAATTACAGCAGCTGGGCATTACCCAGTGGTCGCTGCGCCGACCGGGGGCGTTGCAGGGCGAAATCGCTATCTCGCTTCCTGAACATATTCGTCTGGTGATGGTGGCGGAAACCCCGCCGTCGCTGACAGAGCCGCTGATTGGCGACATATTACGCGCGCTGGCCGTGACGCCAGATCAGGTCCTGCAGCTGACTCCGGAGCGGGTGGCGATGCTGCCGCAGGACAGCCGCTGCAACAGCTGGCGGTTGGGCACAGAGGCGTCGCTGCCGCTGGCGGGCGCCCAGGTGTCCACCCCCGCTTTTGATGAACTCCAGACCAGCGCGCCGGCTCGCAGGGCGCTCTGGCAACAAATCTGCGCACATGAACACGATTTCTACCCTCAGCACGGCTGATTTAACCAAAGCCTGGCACATCGAAAAACGCGCCCACGCTTTCCCGTGGAGCGAACAGACTCTGGCCAGTAACCAGGGGGAGCGCTATCGCAACTATCAGCTGTCGGTAGATGGCGAAATGGCGGCTTTCGCCATTACGCAAGTGGTACTGGATGAGGCGACGCTGTTCAATATCGCCGTCGATCCCGCCTACCAGCGCCGCGGCCTGGGGCGAGCGCTGCTGGAGCATGTCATTGATGAAGTCGAAAAACTCGGCGTCGTCACGCTGTGGCTGGAGGTGCGAGCATCCAACGTTGCCGCCATCGCGCTGTATGAGAGCGTAGGTTTCAATGAGGCAACCATCCGCCGCAACTACTATCCTACGGCCGACGGACGCGAAGACGCCATTATTATGGCTCTGCCAATCAGTATGTAACACAAGGTGATACGATGAAATGGGACTGGATTTTCTTTGATGCCGATGAAACGCTGTTTACGTTTGATTCTTTCAGCGGCTTGCAGCGGATGTTTCTCGACTACAGCGTGACCTTTACCGCCGAAGATTTTCAGGACTATCAGGCCGTGAACAAGCCGCTATGGGTGGATTACCAAAACGGCGCCATCACCTCGCTGCAGCTGCAGCACCAGCGTTTTGACAGCTGGGCGGAACGTTTGAATGTGCCGCCCGGGGAACTCAACGACGCGTTTATGAATGCGATGGCGGAAATCTGTGCCCCGTTGCCGGGCGCGGTCTCGCTGCTCAACGCGCTGCAGGGCAAGGTCAGAATGGGCATCATCACCAACGGCTTTACCTCGCTGCAGCAGACTCGTCTGGAGCGGACAGGTTTACGCGATCACTTTGATTTGCTGATTATTTCTGAACAGGTGGGTGTCGCCAAGCCGGACGCGCGTATTTTCGATTATGCGCTGGCGCAGGCGGGTAACCCACCGCGCTCGCGGGTGCTGATGGTCGGTGATACCGCCGAGTCGGATATTCGCGGCGGCGTGAACGCCGGACTGGCGACCTGCTGGCTCAATGCGCATCAGCGCGAGCTGCCGGCGGATCTCGAGCCGGACTGGACGGTGACCTCGTTAAGCGAACTGGAGCAGCTCCTGTGTAAACACTGATTGCCTCCCCCCCGTTGATGGGTAAAATAGCCGCAATTTTTCGTATTCCACATGCGTGGCCCATGGCCGCGTTTACTTAGAAGATTAATTATGACGTTGTCTCCTTATCTGCAAGAGGTGGCCAAACGCCGCACTTTTGCCATTATTTCTCACCCGGATGCCGGTAAGACCACCATCACCGAAAAGGTGCTGCTGTTCGGACAGGCGATTCAGACCGCCGGTACAGTAAAAGGTCGTGGTTCCAGCCAGCACGCGAAATCCGACTGGATGGAGATGGAAAAGCAGCGTGGTATCTCGATCACCACCTCGGTAATGCAGTTCCCGTATCATGACTGCCTGGTGAACCTGCTGGATACCCCGGGGCACGAAGACTTCTCCGAAGATACCTACCGTACCCTGACGGCGGTGGACTGCTGCCTGATGGTGATTGACGCGGCAAAAGGCGTCGAAGATCGGACCCGTAAGCTGATGGAAGTCACCCGTCTGCGCGATACGCCGATCCTCACCTTTATGAACAAACTCGACCGTGATATCCGCGATCCGATGGAGCTGCTGGATGAAGTCGAGAACGAGCTGAAAATCGGCTGCGCGCCGATTACCTGGCCTATCGGCTGCGGCAAGCTGTTCAAAGGCGTTTATCATCTCTACAAAGACGAAACCTACCTGTATCAGACCGGTAAAGGCCACACCATCCAGGAAGTGCGTATCGTGAAGGGGCTCAACAACCCGGATCTCGACGCGGCGGTGGGGGAAGACCTGGCGCAGCAGCTGCGTGACGAGCTGGAGCTGGTGCAGGGAGCGTCGAATGAGTTCGACAAAGATCTGTTCCTGGCCGGGGAAATCACCCCGGTCTTCTTCGGAACCGCGTTAGGTAACTTCGGCGTTGACCATATGCTGGATGGCCTGGTGGAGTGGGCCCCGGCGCCGATGCCGCGCAACACCGACACGCGTGAAGTCACCGCCACGGAAGAGAAATTCACCGGCTTCGTGTTTAAAATTCAGGCCAACATGGATCCGAAACACCGCGACCGCGTGGCTTTCATGCGGGTGGTGTCCGGCAAATATGAAAAAGGCATGAAGCTGCGTCAGGTGCGTATCGGCAAGGACGTAGTGATTTCCGACGCGCTGACCTTTATGGCGGGCGATCGCTCGCACGTTGAAGAAGCGTACCCAGGCGATATCATCGGCCTGCATAACCACGGCACCATTCAGATTGGCGATACCTTTACCCAGGGCGAGATGATGAAGTTCACCGGTATTCCGAACTTCGCGCCGGAACTGTTCCGTCGTATTCGCCTGAAGGATCCGCTGAAGCAGAAACAGCTGCTGAAAGGGCTGGTTCAGCTCTCTGAAGAGGGCGCGGTCCAGGTCTTCCGCCCGATCGCTAATAACGATCTGATCGTTGGCGCCGTCGGCGTGCTGCAGTTTGACGTGGTGGTAGCGCGTCTGAAAAGCGAATACAACGTGGAAGCGATTTACGAATCGGTCAACGTGGCCACCGCGCGCTGGGTTGAATCTACTGACGTGAAGAAGTTCGAAGAGTTCAAGCGGAAAAATGAAGTTCAGCTG
Source organism: Klebsiella sp. MS 92-3 (assembly GCF_000195655.1). NCBI lineage: Bacteria > Pseudomonadati > Pseudomonadota > Gammaproteobacteria > Enterobacterales > Enterobacteriaceae > Klebsiella > Klebsiella sp. MS 92-3. The sequence goes on along the minus strand of NZ_GL882817.1, from coordinate 25,762 downwards.
GCGCTGGATGGCGGCGATAACCTGACCTACATCGCCCCGACAATGGTCAACCTGAACCTGACGCAGGAGCGTTACCCTGACGTGGTGTTCCGCAAAACGCGCGAGCACTAATCCCTGACGAAGCGCGGCGCAGGCCGC
>NZ_GL882817.1:8842-25503 GCF_000195655.1 Klebsiella sp. MS 92-3 | reverse complement strand
TGTTTTTTTCTGATTACGCCCCCGTTCCCTTCCTTCTGGAAAGTTCTTAAAACACCGCTAATTCGTCTGTTTTTTATCCATATCCTCCGCAACCCCTTCGTCTGTCTACTATATTTAATTCGTGTTTTTAAAAATGCTGGCGTAATTCACTGCGATAAGACGCCAGCGCTGGTGAAAAAACGAGGACATAACGATGACCAGACTAAAGAATGCCAATATGTTGCTGGCGCTCTTCTTAGGCTTAGCCGCGTTGAACGCCTCGGCAGAGACGGAAAAAACAACGGTAGACAGTGCGAAGTCGGCTGCCAGCAATGCGGGAGAGGCGGTAGATAATTCGATTAACAAAGTCGGCGATTTTATGGATGACAGTACCATTACCGCACGGGTAAAAGCGGCGCTGATCGACCATAAAGATATTAACTCCGGCGATATTTCGGTGAAAACGGAGAATAAAGTGGTCACCCTCAGCGGCGACGTCACCAGTGCTGAACAGAAAAGTCAGGCACTGAGCGTAGCGAAAGAGGTCAAAGGCGTCTCACACGTTAACGACAAGCTGACGGTCCATCATAAATCATCGAGCGAGACGGCGACGCTGAAAGGCTATGCCGGGGATACCGCCATTACCAGCGAAGTGAAAGCCAAGCTGCTGGCGGATGACATTGTCCCTTCGCGCAATGTGAAAGTCGAAACCAACGCCGGCGCGGTACATCTGACCGGTACGGTGGCTTCCGCGGCGCAGGCGGAGCGTGCCGCAGAGATTGCGAAAGCGGTCTCCGGTGTGAAAAGCGTGCGCAACGATCTTAGCGTTAAGTAAACCGAGTTATTAACAAAAGTGTTGTCTGGCCAAGGTTGCCGAACGAATAGCAGCATCCACTGAGCGATGAGCTATACAGAAGGGGTGCGCAAACCGCTGTTCACCGTCCATTATGGTAAGGAGAAAAGTATGTTTCGATGGGGAATTATTTTTCTGGTCATTGCATTAATTGCTGCGGCTCTGGGCTTTGGTGGTCTGGCGGGTACGGCCGCTGGCGCTGCGAAAATCGTCTTTGTCGTCGGGATTATCTTGTTCCTGGTGAGCCTGTTTACAGGACGCAGACGTCCTTAGGCGGCCCGCGATGCGGGCGATACTGAAGCCTAAGCATTTTTACTGACACGTCATCTTACACAAAGCCAGTCCTGAGGACTGGCTTTCGCGGTTTAAGCGGCGGGCAAATTGCGTTACCTTGTCAGGAGAAGATCAATCGAACAGGAAAGCAGGGTGGGGCAACGCATTCCCGTCACGCTGGGCAATATCGCCCCGCTGGCGGTTAAACCCTTCCGACCAGGCAAGCTGGCGCTGGTATGCGAAGGCGGAGGACAGCGAGGGATTTTTACTGCCGGGGTGCTGGACGAATTTATGCGCGCCGGATTTAACCCCTTTGACCTGATGCTGGGTACTTCCGCCGGCGCGCAAAACCTCTCCGCCTACATGTGTAATCAGCAAGGCTATGCCCGCAAAGTTATCACCCGCTACACCACTTCACGCCAGTTTTTTGATCCGATGCGCTTTGTGCGCGGCGGCAACCTTATCGATCTCGACTGGCTGGTTGAGGCCACTTCGCAGCAAATGCCGCTTGCCATGAACTATGCCGAAGCGCAGTTCGCGTTGGGGAAAGAGCTGTGGCTATGCGCTTGCCGCGGTGACGATTACTCCGCCAGCTATTTTTCGCCGACGCCGCAAACGTGGCTGGATCTGATCCGCGCCTCCAGCGCCATCCCCGGCTTTTATCGCAGCGGCGTGTTGCTCGACGGCGTTAGCTACCTGGACGGCGGCGTCAGCGATGCGATCCCGGTGCAGGAGGCGGCCCGCCGCGGCGCCCAGACCATCGTGGTGATCCGTACCGTCCCTTCGCAGATGTTTTATACCCCGCAGTGGTTCAAGCGGATGGAGCGCTGGCTGGGAGAGAGTAGTCTGCAACCGCTGGTCAATTTGGTGCATCATCACGAAACTACCTACCGCGCCATCCAGCAGTTCATCGAGAAACCGCCGGGTAAGTTGCGGATCTTCGAAATCTATCCGCAGCGGCCGCTGCGCAGCATGGCGCTTGGCAGCCGACTACCGGCGCTGCTGGAGGACTACAAAACCGGGCGCCAGTGCGGCCGTTATTTCCTGGCAACGGTGGGTAAACTACTGGCCGACCAGCCGCCGCTGCTGCGCCACGCGCCGCGTATTGCCCGGCCCGCGCCGGTGGTGGTGCCGCCGGTGCCGGTGGCCAATGAAGCGCCCCAGGCGACCATCATTCCTGCGCCCCAGGCGAATGACCCCAGTTTTGATCATGAGGATCTGGCGTGACGCACCGTTTTATCGATACCCACTGTCACTTTGATTTTCCCCCCTTCGCGGCAGATGAGGTCGCCAGCCTGGCGCGTGCGGCGCAGGCCGGCGTCGGGCGAATTATCGTTCCAGCCATCTCTGCTGAGCGTTTTAGCCGCGTGCTGGCGCTGGCAGCTCAGCACGAAGCGCTGTACGCCGCGCTGGGTATGCATCCGATCGTCATCGAAGAGCATACTGATGAGGGACTGGCGCAGCTGGAAGCCTTGATGGCGCAGCGGCCGCCTAAACTGGTGGCGGTGGGAGAGATTGGCCTCGATCTTTATCGCGACGATCCGCAGTTTGATCGTCAGCAGGCGCTGCTGGAAGCGCAGCTGAGGCTGGCGAAGCGTTACGATCTGCCGGTGATCCTCCACTCCAGACGCACCCACGATAAGCTGGCGATGCTGCTGAAAAAACATGCCCTGCCGCGTACCGGAGTCATCCATGGCTTTGCCGGCAGCCTGCAGCAGGCCGAGCGCTTCGTTCAGCTTGGCTATAAGATCGGCGTTGGCGGCACCATTACCTATCCCCGCGCCAGTAAAACCCGTGAAGTGATGGCGCGTCTGCCGCTTTCCGCTCTGCTGCTGGAGACCGATGCGCCGGATATGCCGCTAAATGGCTTTCAGGGACAGCCCAATCGACCGGAACAAGCTGCACGGGTATTTGAGGCGCTGTGTGAACTGCGTCCGGAGTCGCCGGCAGCCATAGAAGAAGGGATCATGCACAATACGCTCGCCTTGTTTTCCCTTCCCCCGGCCTCTGTATGGTGATCGATTTCTCATAATTGTCCATCCATATCATTGATTTGCTTAAAATGTGTGAAGCCAGACGGGCAGGATAGTTTCAGGCCGATATAATCACGCGGTTAGTACTGGACTATCAAAAACACAGGGAATCTGTATGCAAATCCTCATGGGACTTATCGGCATGGTGGCGCTATTGGCCATTGCTGTGCTGCTCTCCAATAACCGAAAAGCCATTAACCTGCGCACCGTGCTCGGCGCCTGGATAATCCAGGTGGGTATCGGCGCGTTAATATTGTATGTACCGGCCGGGCGCGCGGCGCTATTAGCGATGTCGAATGGCGTCGCCAGCGTTATTGCCTACGGCAATGAAGGGATTAGTTTCATCTTCGGCGGGCTGGTCTCCGATAAAATGTTCGAGGTGTTTGGCGGCGGCGGCTTCGTCTTTGCCCTGCGCGTGCTGCCGGTGATCGTCTTCTTCTCGTCGCTGATTGCCGTGCTTTACTACCTGGGCATTATGCAGCTGGTCATTCGCATTCTCGGCGGCGCGCTGCGGGCAGTGCTGAAGACCTCACGTACCGAATCGCTGTCGGCCACGGCAAACATCTTTGTTGGCCAGACCGAAGCGCCGCTGGTGGTGCGTCCTTATATCGCCACCATGACTCGCTCGGAGCTGTTTGCGGTCATGTGCGGCGGCCTGGCCTCGGTGGCGGGCTCGGTACTGGCGGGCTATGCGCAGATGGGCGTTCCGCTGGAGTACCTTATTGCCGCGTCGTTTATGGCGGCGCCGGGAGGCCTGCTGTTTGCCAAAATTATCGTACCGGAAACGGAAAAACCGGACGATAACCCGGCTCATGACAGCCAAAGCGCTGACGCGGATAAACCGGCCAACGTGCTGGATGCCGCCGCCTCCGGCGCCGCGTCTGGTATGCAACTGGCGCTCAACGTCGGCGCGATGCTGCTGGCGTTTATTGCGCTGATCGCCCTGCTGAACGGCATACTCTCCGGCGTCGGCGGCTGGTTTAACCATCCTGAACTGTCGCTGCAGATGATCCTCGGCTGGATCTTCTCACCGCTGGCGTGGGTGATTGGCGTGCCGTGGCACGAAGCGACGGTGGCGGGGTCGTTTATCGGCCAGAAGCTGATCATTAACGAGTTCGTGGCCTACATGAACTTTGGCGAATATTTAAAGGCGGATGCCGAAGTGGCGGCGGCCGGGCTGCAGGTCATTTCAGATCACACCAAAGCCATTATCTCTTTCGCGCTGTGCGGCTTTGCCAACCTGTCATCGATCGCCATTCTGATTGGCGGACTCGGGGGAATGGCGCCCAACCGGCGGCAGGATATCGCTCAGCTTGGGCTACGTGCGGTAGCGGCGGGGACGCTGTCCAACCTGATGAGCGCCACCATCGCCGGGGTTTTTCTCGCCCTGTAAGCCTGTCTCCTGAACCAGCGGCCACCGTGCCGCTGGTGTTGCTGTAAATGTGATAATTCCATCACCACTCTCTTTTTTGAAAAAAGGTTTATATTTCAATTTGTAGCGTTTTTATTGCCCGTAAATTGGGCAAAATGTGCGCCACGCTATCGAGTGTATCTGTTATTATGTGTTATAATTATCACATTCTCATCGGCGGTATAGTATCGATTATGCTTAAGAGGGGACTAACGATAATTGCTGCGGTATTGAGTGCTAATTTGTGATTTTAATCACGTTACAGTAATGCAAATTAGTAAGTAGTTTTCATTAACTGTGATGAATGTCGAAGTGTAACGACGAGCGAATGTTACAATAGTAACAGACTCGCAAGGTGAACAAACTATTGATCCGGCATGACGCCGGCGGAGTATGAAATGACTGATTTAAAAGCAAGCAGCCTGCGCGCGTTAAAACTGATGGACCTGACCACTCTGAATGACGACGACACCAATGAGAAAGTCATTGCCCTGTGTCATCAGGCGAAAACGCCGGTGGGTAACACCGCGGCGGTCTGCATCTACCCGCGCTTCATCCCGATCGCCCGTAAGACGCTGAATGAGCAGGGGACGCCGGATATTCGCATCGCCACGGTCACCAACTTCCCGCACGGGAATGACGATATCGACATTGCGCTGGCGGAAACCCGCGCGGCGATCGCTTACGGAGCAGATGAAGTGGACGTGGTCTTCCCGTACCGCGCGCTGATCGCCGGCAACGAGCAGGTCGGTTTCGAGCTGGTGAAAGCCTGTAAGGAAGCCTGTGCGGCGGCTAACGTGCTGCTGAAAGTGATCATCGAAACCGGTGAGCTGAAAGAAGAAGCGCTGATCCGTAAAGCGTCTGAAATCTCTATCAAAGCCGGGGCCGATTTCATCAAAACCTCGACCGGTAAAGTGCCGGTGAATGCCACGCCGGAAAGCGCGCGCATCATGATGGAAGTGATCCGCGATATGGGTGTTGAGAAAACCGTTGGCTTCAAACCGGCGGGCGGCGTGCGCAGCGCGGAAGACGCGCAGCAGTTCCTGGCGATCGCTGATGAACTGTTCGGCGCCGACTGGGCCGATTCTCGTCACTATCGTTTTGGCGCATCCAGCCTGCTGGCTAGTCTGTTGAAAGCCCTGGGTCACGGCGACGGCAAGAGCGCCAGCAGCTACTAATCCCTTGATTTGCCGGATGGCGCTGCGCTTATCCGGCCTACGAATTGATGCCTGTAGGCCGGATAAGGCGCTCGCGCCGTCATCCGGCAATTTATTCTCTTTGGGAGGTTACCGTGTTTCTCGCACAAGAAATTATTCGTAAAAAACGTGATGGTCAGGCATTAAGCGATGAAGAGATCCGCTTTTTCATCAACGGCATCCGCGACAATACTATCTCTGAAGGGCAGATCGCCGCGCTGGCGATGACCATCTTCTTCCACGATATGTCTATGCCGGAGCGCGTTTCGCTGACCATGGCGATGCGGGATTCCGGTACCGTTCTGGACTGGAAAAGCCTCAACCTTAACGGTCCGATCGTCGATAAACACTCTACCGGCGGCGTCGGGGATGTCACTTCGCTGATGCTGGGGCCGATGGTGGCCGCCTGCGGTGGTTACGTACCGATGATCTCCGGCCGCGGCCTCGGCCATACCGGCGGTACGCTGGACAAACTGGAAGCGATCCCGGGCTTCGATATCTTCCCGGACGACAACCGCTTCCGCGAGATTATTAAAGATGTTGGCGTGGCAATTATCGGGCAGACCAGCTCCCTTGCCCCGGCCGACAAACGTTTCTATGCCACCCGCGATATTACCGCGACGGTGGACTCCATCCCGCTGATTACCGCCTCGATTCTGGCGAAGAAGCTGGCGGAAGGGCTGGATGCGCTGGTGATGGACGTCAAAGTCGGCAGCGGCGCGTTTATGCCGACTTATGAACTCTCTGCCGCGCTGGCCGAAGCGATCGTGGGTGTCGCCAACGGCGCCGGCGTGCGCACCACCGCGCTGCTGACCGATATGAATCAGGTACTGGCCTCCAGCGCCGGCAACGCCGTTGAAGTTCGCGAAGCGGTGCAGTTCCTGACCGGCGAATACCGCAACCCGCGCCTGTTCGACGTGACAATGGCGCTGTGTGTGGAAATGCTGATCTCCGGCAAGCTGGCGGCGGACGATGCCGAGGCGCGCGCGAAGCTGCAGGCGGTGCTGGATAACGGTAAAGCGGCGGAAGTGTTTGGCCGCATGGTCGCGGCGCAGAAAGGGCCGAGCGACTTTGTCGAGAATTATGCTAATTATCTGCCGACGGCGATGCTGAGCAAAGCAGTCTATGCTGATACCGAAGGTTTTATCAGCGCGATGGATACTCGCGCGCTGGGCATGGCAGTGGTTTCTATGGGCGGCGGCCGCCGTCAGGCATCGGACACCATTGACTATAGCGTTGGCTTTACCGAGATGGCGCGTCTGGGTGACCGCGTCGACGGACAGCGTCCGCTGGCGGTGATCCATGCCAAAGATGAGAACAGCTGGCAGGAGGCCGCGAAAGCGGTCAAAGCGGCCATTAAACTGGACGATAAAGCCCCGGAAATTACACCGACAGTCTATCGCCGTATCACTGAATAGCGATATACTGATCTGATCGCTTTTTTGCAGCGCAAGATGTATGGAGAACAAGATGAAACGTGCATTTATCATGGTGCTGGACTCCTTTGGGATTGGCGCAACGGAAGACGCAGACCGCTTTGGCGACGTCGGCGCCGATACGCTGGGCCACATTGCAGAAGCCTGCGCCAAAGGCGAGGCTGACCACGGCCGCAAAGGCCCGCTGAATTTACCGAACCTGACCCGTCTGGGTCTGGTGAAAGCGCATGAAGGCTCCACCGGTAAAATTGCCGCGGGTATGGATGGCAATGCCGAAGTGATTGGCGCCTATGCCTGGGCGCATGAACTTTCTTCCGGTAAAGATACCCCGTCCGGCCACTGGGAAATCGCCGGCGTGCCGGTGCTGTTTGACTGGGGCTACTTCAGCGACCAGGAAAACAGTTTCCCGCAGGAGCTGCTGGATAAGCTGGTGAAACGCGCCAACCTGCCGGGCTATCTCGGCAACTGCCACTCCTCCGGGACGGTGATCCTCGATCAGCTCGGCGAAGAGCATATGAAAACCGGGAAACCGATCTTCTATACCTCCGCTGACTCGGTGTTCCAGATCGCCTGCCACGAAGAGACCTTTGGCCTCGACAAGCTGTATGAGCTGTGCGAAATCGCGCGTGAAGAGCTGACCGAAGGCGGCTATAACATTGGTCGCGTGATTGCTCGTCCTTTCGTGGGCGACAAAGCCGGTAACTTCCAGCGTACCGGTAACCGTCACGACCTGGCGGTAGAGCCGCCGGCGCCGACCGTGCTGCAGAAGCTGGTCGACGAGAAAAACGGCCACGTGGTGTCCGTGGGTAAAATCGCCGATATCTACGCCAACTGCGGTATCACTAAGAAAGTGAAAGCCACCGGGCTGGACGCGCTGTTCGACGCGACCATCAAAGAGATGAAGGAAGCGGGCGACGAGACTATCGTCTTCACTAACTTCGTCGATTTTGACTCCTCCTGGGGCCACCGTCGTGACGTCGCTGGCTACGCGGCGGGTCTGGAGCTGTTCGACCGCCGTCTGCCGGAGCTGATGGAGCTGGTTGGTGAGGACGACATCCTGATCCTCACCGCCGACCACGGCTGCGACCCGACCTGGACTGGTACTGACCACACCCGCGAGCATATCCCGGTGCTGGTGTACGGCCCGAAAGTGAAACCAGGTTCGCTCGGTCACCGTGAAACCTTCGCGGACATCGGCCAGACTATTGCGAAATACTTTGGTACGTCTGACATGGAATATGGCAAAGCCATGTTCTGAGGTCATTGCCCGGTGGCGCACAGCGATCCGGGCCTACGATTTGTAGGCCGGGTAAGGCGTAGCCGCCACCCGGCAAAAACAACAATGTAAAAGGAACTGAAGATGGCAACTCCTCACATTAACGCAGAAATGGGCGATTTCGCTGACGTCGTTTTGATGCCGGGCGACCCGCTGCGCGCGAAGCACATTGCAGAAACCTTCCTCGAAGACGTGCGTGAAGTGAACAACGTGCGCGGCATGCTGGGCTTCACCGGTACCTATAAAGGCCGCAAAATCTCCGTGATGGGCCACGGGATGGGTATCCCGTCCTGCTCTATCTACACCAAAGAGCTGATCACCGATTTCGGCGTGAAGAAAATCATCCGCGTGGGATCCTGCGGCGCGGTGCGTGAAGATGTCAAACTGCGTGACGTGGTGATCGGCATGGGCGCGTGCACCGACTCTAAAGTGAACCGTCTGCGTTTCAAAGACCATGATTTTGCGGCGATTGCCGATTTCGGCATGGTGCGTAATGCGGTAGACGCGGCGAAAGCGCTGGGCGTTGACGCGCGCGTCGGCAACATCTTCTCCGCAGACCTGTTCTATACGCCGGACCCGTCCATGTTCGACGTGATGGAAAAATACGGCATTCTGGGCGTGGAAATGGAAGCGGCGGGTATCTACGGCGTGGCGGCGGAGTTCGGCGCGAAAGCGCTGACCATCTGCACCGTCTCCGACCACATCCGTACCCACGAGCAGACCACTGCCGCTGAACGTCAGACCACGTTCAACGACATGATCAAAATCGCACTGGAATCCGTGCTGCTGGGCGATAAAGAGTAAGAGCTGTTGTGCCGGGTGGCGGCTTCGTCTGACCCGGCCTACGGTTTTCCAGGCCCGCTAAGCGCAGCGGGCTTTTTTATCAGCGCACTGCGCCGGCAATCCACGCCGACAGTTCTTTCAGTTCCGCTTCCTGCTCCGGGAAATCGCCGACCAGCGCCTCGCACTGCTGCTGTAATACTTCTGCCCGATACTGACAGCCGACTAAGCGTGCCGCCAGGGCCTCCAGCGGCGCCGGGTTCAGGCTATCGGTAAAGGCCTGCGCGCGGGTGATATGCCCTTTTTCGACGTCAAAATGCAGCTCAACGCCGCCCCAGCGAAAGCGCTCGTCCAGAAGATGAGAGAAGGCCGGCGCCTGGCCGAAGTTCCACTCCCAGCTGCTCTGACGGGCGAATGTCTCAGCAAAATTTGGTAGATCCGGCGTGTTGTCCGGGGAGATCACCTCGGCGTCCACCCGTTCGCCGTAATGGCTGAAGAATGCTTCCTGGATCGCCTCGCAAACTTGCTGATGGGTAATGCCCGGCAGCAGCTCAACCAGGTTCGCCACCCGTCCGCGCACCGAGGTAATGCCTTTAGCCTGCAGCTTTTTCTGGTCCGGGTTGAGGTAGTTGGCGAGACGGCTTAAATCGGCGTTGAGCAGCAGGGTACCGTGATGAAAACCGCGGTCCATGGTTTCACGATAGGCGGAGCCGGAGACTTTGCGGTCGCCGCTGTCGGTTTTGACCACCAGATCGTTGCGCCCGGAGGCTTCGGCGGTTACGCCGAGTGAATTAAGCGCCGTCAGCACAATAGCGGTGGAGACGGTTTTGTCGTACTCCGGTTTGCCTGCCATAAAGGTAAAGCAGGTATTGCCGAGGTCGTGGAACACCGCGCCGCCGCCGCTGCTGCGACGGGCCAGCCGCACATGGTCTTCCTCCATGCGGCGGGTATTACACTCCTTCCACGGGTTCTGCGCGCGGCCGATGACCACGGTATCGGCATTGCGCCACAGGAACAGCACCCGCTGGGTGGCGGGCATCTGGCGGAAAATGCACTCCTCGACCGCCAGGTTGAACCACGGGTCGTAAGAGTCAGAGAGCAGGAGGCGCAATGTGGACATTATAGATTTCCTTTCTTTTCATCGTCTTCATCCTCAACCGGCTTGTTGGCGGTGAGCAGGAAGGGCGATTGCTGCCAGCGGGTGCGTTTGCCCTGCAGCAGCGTGCGGGTCAGCACCACGCCGATAGCCAGGGACAGTAACAGCATCAGGCGTAAGATATTGGTGGTATTATCCACCTGCTTCGCCTCGGTCGCCAGGGTATGAGTATCGAGGGTCAGACGCAGGTAGCCCAGCGGGCCGTTTTTTCCTGGCACCGGTTCGACAATCTGCTGGTTGAAGTAGCCGCCGGCTTTTTTACCATCCAGCGCCAGCCGGTCGCGAACCTCGACGCTTTCGCCAGAGCGCGCCACCAGGTCGCCCTGTTCGTCATATACGCCGGCGTCCAGGACGCGGCTGTTATGGGTTAGCTGGGTCAACAGCTGATTGATGCGCTTCTCGTCAGGCGTCTCGCTGCGCATCAGCGGCGCGAGATTCAGCACCACCTGCTGCGCCAGCGTGCGGGCCAGCTCTTCCAGCTGCGGATTGCGTTGTTTCTGACTGTTCTGACTGAACCACGAAGCGCCCTGCATCAGCGCGACGAGCAGGGCGAGACAGATAAGAACAATGACCGCACGATGCAGCCGGAATTTCAGTTTTGCGCGAACCATATTCCACCTTTGAAAATTTGCAGCTTAATGTTGCCAGAAGCGCTGGTTACAAGGTAGCCTCATGCGTTATTTTCCTCGCCTGAATGAAGAGATGTGGAGCCGTAATGCCTAACAGTTTGACCTGGTGCGACCTGCCTGAAGACGTTTCCCTGTGGCCTGGGTTGCCGCTTTCCCTGAGCGGCGACGAGGTCATGCCGCTGGATTATCACGCCGGGCGCAGCGGCTGGCTGCTGTATGGTCGCGGTCTGGATAAACGTCGGCTGACGGCGTGGCAGCGTGAGCTGGGCGCCGCGTTAGTGATCGTTGCCTCCTGGGTGGTCGAGGATTACCAGGTGATCCGTCTGGCCGGTTCGCTGACTCCCCGTGCGACGCGACTGGCGCATGAGGCGGGGCTGGACGTCGCGCCATTGGGTAAAATTCCCCATTTGCGCACCCCGGGCCTGCTGGTGATGGACATGGACTCCACGGCGATTCAGATCGAATGCATCGATGAGATTGCGAAACTGGCCGGCACCGGCGAGCTGGTCTCGGAAGTGACCGAGCGGGCGATGCGTGGCGAGCTGGACTTCACCGCCAGCCTGCGCCAGCGCGTGGCGACGCTGAAAGACGCCGATGCCAGTATTTTGCTGCAGGTTCGCGACGCGCTGCCGCTGATGCCGGGCCTGGCGCAGCTGGTGCTCAAGCTGGAAACGCTGGGTTGGAAAGTGGCGATCGCCTCCGGCGGTTTCACCTTCTTTGCCGAGTATCTGCGCGACAAACTGCATCTCGACGCGGTATTCGCCAATGAGCTGGAGATCCGCGACGGCAAGCTCACCGGCAACGTGCTCGGCGATATCGTCGATGCGAAATATAAAGCCAATACGTTGCGCAAGCTGGCGGAAAAGTATGAGATCCCAACGGCGCAAACCGTGGCTATCGGCGATGGCGCCAACGACCTGCCGATGATTAAGGCAGCAGGGCTTGGCATCGCCTATCACGCGAAGCCCAAAGTGAATGAACAGGCGGAAGTGACTATCCGCCACGCTGACCTGATGGGGGTATTCTGTATTCTCTCGGGCAGCATGAACCAAAAGTAAGAGGTAAACGTGGCGAAAGCTCCAAAACGCGCATTTGTCTGTAATGAATGTGGTGCGGATTATCCGCGCTGGCAGGGGCAGTGCAGCGCCTGCCATGCCTGGAACACCATCACCGAGATGCGCATCGCCGCGTCGCCGCAGGTGGCGAGAAACGAGCGTCTTTCAGGCTATGCCGGTAACGCCGGCGTGTCGAAGGTGCAGAAGCTGTCAGATATCAGCCTGGAGGCGCTGCCGCGTTTCTCCACCGGCTTTAAAGAATTCGACCGCGTGCTGGGCGGCGGCGTAGTGCCGGGCAGCGCGATCCTGATTGGCGGCAACCCCGGCGCGGGCAAATCGACGCTGCTGCTGCAAACCCTCTGCAAACTGGCGGAAGGGATGAAAACCCTGTACGTCACCGGGGAGGAGTCCCTGCAGCAGGTGGCGATGCGCGCCCATCGTCTCGGGTTGCCAACGGCCAACCTGAACATGCTCTCGGAAACCAGCATTGAGCAGATCTGTCAGATCGCCGATGAAGAAAAGCCGCAGCTGATGGTGATCGACTCCATCCAGGTGATGCATATGGCCGACGTGCAGTCGTCGCCGGGCAGCGTCGCCCAGGTACGGGAAACCGCGGCCTATTTGACGCGCTTTGCTAAAACTCGCGGCGTGGCGATTGTGATGGTCGGCCACGTCACCAAAGACGGCTCGCTGGCCGGTCCGAAGGTGCTGGAGCACTGTATCGACTGCTCGGTGCTGCTGGACGGGGATGCCGACTCCCGCTTCCGCACGTTGCGCAGCCATAAAAACCGCTTTGGCGCGGTGAACGAGCTGGGCGTCTTCGCCATGACCGAGCAGGGCCTGCGCGAAGTGAGCAACCCGTCCGCTATCTTCCTCAGCCGGGGAGATGAAATCACCTCCGGTAGCTCGGTGATGGTGGTCTGGGAAGGGACCCGCCCGCTGCTGGTGGAGATCCAGGCGCTGGTCGATCACTCGATGATGTCCAACCCGCGCCGCGTTGCGGTGGGGCTGGAACAGAACCGTCTGGCGATCCTGCTGGCGGTGCTGCACCGTCACGGCGGCCTACAGATGGCCGATCAGGACGTCTTCGTCAATGTGGTCGGCGGGGTGAAGGTCACGGAAACCAGCGCCGACCTGGCGCTGCTGCTGGCGATGGTCTCCAGCCTGCGCGACCGTCCTCTGCCGCAGGATCTGGTGGTCTTTGGCGAAGTGGGGCTGGCCGGGGAAATTCGCCCGGTACCGAGCGGTCAGGAGCGTATCTCCGAAGCGGCGAAGCACGGCTTTCGCCGCGCCATCGTCCCGGCGGCCAATGTGCCGAAAAAAGTGCCGGAAGGCATGCAAATCTTTGGCGTGAAAAAGCTTTCAGACGCGCTAAGCGTTTTTGACGACTTATAATAAGTTAAAAGGAGATTAGCGATGTCGTCATTTGACTATTTAAAAAGCGCCATTAAGCAGAAAGGCTGTACCCTGCAGCAGGTGGCGGAAGCCAGCGGAATGACCAAGGGGTATCTTAGCCAGCTGCTGAATGCCAAAATCAAAAGCCCGAGCGCGCAGAAGCTTGAAGCGCTGCATCGTTTCCTCGGGCTGGAGTTTCCCCGCCGACAGAAAAGCGTCGGCGTGGTGTTTGGTAAGTTTTACCCGCTGCATACCGGGCATATCTACCTGATACAGCGCGCCTGTAGCCAGGTCGATGAGCTGCATATCATTATGGGCTATGACGATACCCGCGACCGCGAGCTGTTTGAAGAGAGCGCCATGTCGCAACAGCCGACGGTGCCTGACCGCCTGCGCTGGCTGCTGCAAACCTTTAAATATCAGAAGAATATTCGCATCCACGCCTTCAATGAAGAGGGGATGGAGCCCTATCCGCACGGCTGGGACGTCTGGAGCCATGGGATCCGCGCTTTTATGAGCGAAAAAGGGATCGAGCCGAACCGGATCTATACCTCGGAAGAGGCCGATGCGCCGCAGTACCTTGAGCATCTGGGGATCGAGACGGTGCTTATCGATCCTAAGCGGACCTTTATGAATATTAGCGGCGGGCAGATCCGCGAGAACCCGTTCCGCTACTGGGAATATATTCCGACGGAAGTGAAACCGTTCTTTGTGCGGACGGTGGCGATCCTCGGCGGCGAGTCGAGCGGTAAATCGACGCTGGTCAATAAACTCGCCAATATCTTCAATACCACCAGCGCCTGGGAATATGGCCGGGATTATGTTTTTTCGCATCTCGGCGGCGATGAGATGGCGCTCCAGTATTCGGATTACGATAAAATTGCCCTTGGGCATGCGCAGTATATTGATTTTGCGGTGAAATATGCCAACAAGGTGGCGTTCATCGATACCGACTTCGTCAGCACTCAGGCCTTCTGTCTGAAGTACGAGGGACGTGAGCACCCGTTTGTGCAGGCGCTGATTGATGAATACCGCTTCGACCTGGTGATCCTGCTGGAGAACAATACCCCGTGGGTGGCCGATGGACTGCGCAGTCTTGGAAGCTCGGTGGATCGTAAAGAGTTTCAGTCGTTGCTGGTATCGCTGCTGAAAGAGAACGAGATCGAATTCGTCCATGTGAAGGAGTCGGACTACGATGCCCGGTTCCTGCGCTGCGTCGAGCTGGTGAAACAGCTGATGGGCGAGCAGGGGTAGGTGCTCTGCGGGCTGTAGCCCTCACCCCAACCCTCTCCCAATGGGAGAGGGAGCAAACATTAAAAAAGGCAACTTGCGTTGCCTTTTTGCGTTTTATTTCGCGATACGTTTGTACTTGATTCGCTTCGGCTCCAGCGCGTCGGCGCCGAGAGTGCGTTTCTTGTACTCTTCGTACTCGGTAAAGTTACCTTCGAAGAACTCAACCTTACCTTCATCCTGGTAATCCAGAATGTGGGTGGCAATACGGTCAAGGAACCAGCGGTCGTGCGAGATAACCATCGCGCAGCCCGGGAACTCCAGCAGGGCGTTTTCCAGCGCGCGCAGGGTTTCGATATCCAGGTCGTTGGTTGGTTCATCGAGCAGCAGGACGTTACCGCCGACCTGCAGCAGTTTCGCCAGGTGCAGACGACCACGTTCACCGCCGGACAGCTCGCCAACGCGTTTACCCTGGTCGACGCCTTTGAAGTTAAAGCGGCCCACGTAGGCGCGGCTCGGCATCTCGGTGTTGCCGATCTTCATGATATCCAGGCCGCCAGACACTTCTTCCCACACGGTCTTACTGTTGTCCATCGCGTCGCGGAACTGATCGACGGAAGCCAGCTTAACGGTTTCACCCAGGGTGATGGTGCCGGAATCAGGCTGTTCCTGGCCGGACATCATGCGGAAGAGGGTGGATTTACCCGCGCCGTTCGGACCGATGATGCCGACGATAGCGCCTTTCGGTACCGAGAAGCTCAGATCGTCAATCAGAACGCGGTCGCCGTAAGATTTGCGCAGATGGCTGACTTCCAGAACTTTATCGCCCAGACGCGGGCCTGGCGGAATGAACAGTTCGTTAGTCTCGTTACGTTTCTGATATTCAACGTTGTTAAGCTCTTCAAAGCGCGCCAGGCGGGCTTTGCCCTTAGACTGACGGCCTTTCGCGCCCTGGCGAACCCACTCGAGTTCTTTCTCGATAGATTTGCGGCGTGCGGCTTCCTGAGAAGCTTCCTGCGCCAGACGCTGGTCTTTCTGCTCCAGCCAGGAGGAGTAGTTGCCTTCCCACGGAATACCTTCGCCGCGGTCAAGCTCGAGGATCCAGCCGGCGACGTTATCAAGGAAGTAACGGTCGTGGGTAATCGCCACCACGGTGCCTTCGAAGTCGTGCAGGAAGCGTTCCAGCCAGGCGACGGACTCGGCGTCGAGGTGGTTGGTCGGTTCGTCGAGCAGCAGCATATCCGGTTTTTCCAGCAGCAGACGGCACAGCGCGACGCGGCGGCGTTCACCACCGGAAAGATTAGCGATTTTCGCATCCCAGTCCGGCAGGCGCAGGGCGTCGGCCGCGCGCTCCAGCTGGACGTTCAGGTTGTGGCCGTCGTGCGCCTGGATAATCTCTTCGAACTTGCCTTGCTGTGCGGCAAGCTTATCGAAGTCCGCATCCGGCTCGGCGTATTTGGCATAGACTTCGTCCAGCCCCTTCAGCGCGTTAACCACTTCGGCGACCGCTTCTTCCACGGACTCGCGCACGGTGTGCTCCGGGTTGAGCTGCGGCTCCTGCGGCAGGTAGCCGATTTTGATGCCGGGCTGCGGACGCGCTTCACCTTCGATCTCGGTGTCGATACCGGCCATGATGCGCAGCAGGGTAGATTTACCGGCGCCGTTCAGACCGAGCACACCGATTTTCGCGCCAGGGAAAAAGCTGAGGGAGATATTTTTCAAAATATGACGTTTCGGCGGAACCACTTTGCCGACACGATGCATGGTATAAACGAATTGAGCCACGTTGGACTTCGCCTCTTTCTATTTTGATAGATAGTTCAAAGCCGAAGTGTAGCCTTTTTCGCGCGCTAATCCCAGCGAGGCGACAGGATTCACAGAAGCGTAAAAAAATGTCCAGGACATGGCGCGTTTAGCGTTGTCTGATTAGCATAAGTAAAGCCGCCCCCCCCCCCCCCC
>NZ_GL882817.1:6661-8716 GCF_000195655.1 Klebsiella sp. MS 92-3 | reverse complement strand
GGGGTTTTTAAGCGGCACGATGCTGCGAAAATGCACCGGAAAGAGGAAGAGCTTGTGGAAAAAGCCAAAAAAATGACGTGGCATCTTTTGGCTGCCAGCGTTGGTTTGTTGACGTTGAGTCAGCTGGCGCATGCGGATTCACTGGATGAACAGCGCAGCCGCTACGCACAAATTAAGCAGGCGTGGGATAACCGGCAGATGGATGTAGTCGACCAGCTGATGCCCACGTTAAGCACCTATCCCCTGTATCCCTATTTGCAGTACCGACAGATCACCGACGATCTGATGAACCAGCCGGCGCTGGTGGTGAAAAACTTTATTGACGCCAATCCGACGCTGCCCCCTGCGCGTTCATTACGTTCGCGCTTCGTGAATGAACTGGCCCGGCGCAGCGACTGGCGCGGCTTGCTGGCGTTTAGCCCGGATAAGCCGACCAGCACCGAGGCGCAGTGCAACTATTACTACGCCAAGCTGAGCGTGGGACAGTCGCAGGAGGCCTGGAGCGGGGCGAAAGAGCTGTGGCTGACGGGCAAGAATCAGCCCGGCGCCTGTGAACCGCTGTTCAGCGCCTGGCGCGACTCCGGTCAGCAGGATCCGCTGGCATATCTCGAACGGATCCGCCTGGCGATGAAGGCCGGCAATATCGGGCTGGTGAAATCGCTGGCCCAGCAAATGCCCGCCAACTACCAGAGCATCGCCAGCGCCGTGGTCGCCCTGGCTAACGATCCAAACAGCGTCCTCACCTTCGCCCGCACCACCGGGGCGACGGACTTTACCCGTCAGATGGCCGCCGTCGCCTTCGCCAGCGTCGCCCGCCAGGACGTGGAAAATGCCCGCCTGATGATCCCTTCGCTGGTACAGGCTCAGCAGCTCAATGAGGATCAGACCCAGGAACTGCGCGATATTGTCGCCTGGCGCCTGATGGGTAGCGATGTAACCGAAGAGCAGGCCATCTGGCGCGATGACGCAATCATGCGTTCGCAGTCCACGCCGCTGGTGGAGCGGCGGGTACGGATGGCGTTGGGGACGGGCGATCGCCATGGCCTCAACACCTGGCTGGCGCGCCTGCCGATGGAGGCGAAAGAGAAAGACGAATGGCGCTACTGGCAGGCGGATCTGCTGCTGGAGCGCGGCAGGGATGAGGAGGCGCAGGCGATCCTTCGCTCGTTGATGCAACAGCGAGGCTTCTACCCGATGGTCGCCGCGCAGCGTCTTGGCGAGGAGTATACCTTCCGCATCGATAAAGCCTCGGGCACCATCGATCCGGCGCTGGCCTCCGGGCCGGAGATGGCGCGGGTACGTGAGCTGATGTACTGGAATATGGATAACACCGCGCGCACCGAATGGGCCAACCTGGTCACTAGTCGCACCAAATCCCAGCAGGCGCAGCTGGCGCGCTATGCCTTCGATCAGCACTGGTGGGATCTGAGCGTGCAGGCGACGATCGCCGGTAAGCTGTGGGATCAGCTGGAAGAACGTTTCCCGCTGGCCTATAACGACCTGTTTGCCCGCTATGTTAGCGGCAAAGATATTCCGCAGAGCTACGCGATGGCAATTGCCCGTCAGGAGAGCGCCTGGAACCCGAAAGTGCGCTCGCCGGTCGGCGCCAGCGGACTGATGCAGATTATGCCGGGCACCGCGACGCATACCGTCAGTATGTTCAGCATTCCCGGCTACAGCGGCCCGTCGCAGCTGTTGGATCCGGAAACCAACATCAATATCGGCACCAGCTATCTGCAGTACGTTTATCAGCAGTTCGGCAATAACCGTATCTACGCCTCAGCGGCCTATAACGCCGGGCCGGGCCGGGTACGCAGCTGGCAGGGGAATAGCGCCGGACGGATCGACGCCGTGGCGTTTGTCGAGAGTATTCCGTTTTCGGAAACCCGCGGCTACGTGAAGAATGTCCTCTCCTATGACGCCTACTACCGCTACTTTATGGGGCAGCAGGATAAGATCCTCAGCGATGCGGAGTGGCGCCAGCGTTACTGATCGCCGGGAAGTATGTTATGCTTTGTACTCGTTGAATAGTACATTCGACGGGCAGCGTAAGCT
>NZ_GL882817.1:0-6555 GCF_000195655.1 Klebsiella sp. MS 92-3 | reverse complement strand
GTAAGCTGCCCGTCTCAATATGGTGGCGCGATATGACCCAACAATCTCCCTATTCCGCGGCCGTTGCCGAACAACGTCATCAGGAGTGGCTGCGCTTTGTTGCCCTGCTTCAGCAGGCCTATGCTGAGGATCTGCATCTGCCGTTGCTGCAGCTGATGCTGACGCCCGACGAGCGCGAAGCCCTGGGTACCCGGGTGCGCATTATCGAAGAGTTGCTGCGCGGCGAGATGAGCCAGCGTGAGCTGAAAAATGAGCTCGGCGCCGGAATTGCGACCATTACCCGCGGGTCGAACAGCCTGAAATCGGCGCCGGTAGAGCTGCGCCAGTGGCTGGAGCAGACGCTGCTGGCTAGCGATAAATAGCGTTATGGAACGGGCTTAGCGCCAGCACGACCGCCTGGTGGTAAACGCTGCTGCGGGTTAATCTGCCGCCGGTGAAAACCCCAATCGCCCCCTCTTTACGACCGATCTGATCGATGCCGGTATACTGCGACATGACCGGGCCGAGGGCTTCGCCAGCGCGAACCTGCTCAAGAATAACGTCAGGCAACGGCAGCGTGGCTGAGCGCGCTTCTCCGCGCTGGCTGGCGCTTTCGATGACCACCCAGCTAAAGGTGCTGTCATCGTCGATACCGGCTTCGATGGCTACCCAGAAATCGGCATTTGGCTGGGCAAGGCGCGCATTGGCGACGCGATTTCGTGCGCCAGCGCGCGTTTCCTCGCTGCCGAAGGGCTGTTCCGGCACGCCGCTCTCGACGGCGACGGACTCAATGTGGCAGGATCCTTCGCCGAAAATCTCGTCAAAAGCCTGCAGAATTGCCTGAATTTTGGCGGGATTAGTGGTCGCTGAGACAACATGGTGCATAATCAAAACAACTCAGAATAAACTAACGTCATCGCAGTATACTCTAAATCACCCCGAGGGCAGGCGGTAATGCCCGAAAGCGGTTGATAACGAGTCCAGAACGGAAAAAAAGCATGTTACAAGTATACCTTGTTCGCCACGGTGAAACGCAGTGGAACGCCGAGCGACGTATTCAGGGTCAGTCCGACAGCCCGCTGACCGCCCATGGTGAGCGCCAGGCCTGGCAGGTGGGCGAGCGCGCCAGAACGCTGGGGATCACCCATATCATTACCAGCGATCTGGGGCGAACCCGCCGCACAGCAGAAATTATCGCCGAAGCCTGCGGCTGCAGCGTGATCGCCGATGCGCGCCTGCGCGAACTGGATATGGGGGTGCTGGAGAAGCGCCATATCGACTCGCTCAGCGAAGAAGAAGAAGGCTGGCGTCGCCAGCTGGTCAACGGCACACCGGACGGTCGTATTCCGCAGGGCGAATCGATGCAGGAGCTCAGCGAGCGTATGCATGCGGCGCTGGCATCCTGTCTGGAATTACCCGCCGGTAGCCGGCCGCTGCTGGTGAGTCATGGGATCGCGCTGGGCTGCCTGGTGAGCACGATATTAGGGCTGCCGGCGTACGCTGAGCGTCGTCTGCGGCTGCGCAACTGCTCTATTTCGCGCGTCGACTATCAGCAAAGCCCGTGGCTGGCTTCCGGCTGGGTGGTGGAAACGGCGGGCGACGTCTCGCATCTTGACGCCCCCGCAATGGACGAGCTGCAGCGTTAACGGCGGATCGGGATCAGATACTCGCAGCGCAACTGAATCGGCGTGGCCTGATCCCGGCTTTCATCTTCAGGGTAGAAGCGTTCAATATCCAGCCCCTTGCGACGCGTCAGGTTCAGCATCGGCATGCAGGTGCCGTAGACGGTCAGGATGAATTCCTGCAGACCGGTACCCAGCCCTTCATACGTAAACATGACATACTCGCCGCCCTCCAGGGTCACTGGATGGGCATGCTGCAGGTGGCCGTTAGCCATCTCCGGCGTCAGCGCGGTGGTATAGAATACTTCCTGCTCATCGTCTTTTTCCAGGCTCGGACGCGGCTCATGCAGCCCGTAGAGCACCGGGGGGATTGACGGTGAGTTGCCGAGGAAGTCTCGCCAGAACTGGACCCGCATCTGGTTACGAAAATCGGAGATTTCCTCGAGCTTACAGGTATAGCTCTGGGTCACGCCAAGCAGCTGAGTAGGGGGCAGAGTGATAAACTCATGTTTCGGCAGGGTAAATTCGCCAAGACGCAGCGGCGGGCGCATACCGAACGAGCTCCAGTCCGGCGAGCGGCGGTAGAGCGCCGGCGTCAGCGAGAATTGCTTCTTAAACGCTCGGGTGAAGGTCTGCTGGGAGTCGAAACGGTACTGCAGCGCAATATCAAGGATTGGACGGGCGGTCAGGCGTAATGCGACAGCAGATTTCGACAAGCGGCGCGCGCGAATATAGGCACCGATGGCATGGCCGGTGACATCCTTAAACATTCGCTGCAAATGCCACTTGGAATAACCTGCCTTCGCCGCCACATTATCCAGAGAAAGCGGCTGATCCAGGTGACCTTCCAGCCAGCTAAGGAGATCGCGAATAATCCCTGCTTGATCCATAAAATGTCCCCATCCTTAAACACAGGTGCCTGATATTAAAGTAGCGGATAATAGCATTTTTTGATGTTTTAGCATTCAGTGTTTTTTTTGCTTTTAAATGCGGTAGGTCAGGGGATTTGAACGATAATTTTGTAAAGCTGTGATCTATAAACCTTTTCTGCTAAGTGCGTGATAATCACTCAGCTATATTTTTTAATAATGGTAACAATATGAAATACAAGAAGTTTGCGATGGGGCTGCTCCTGCTGGCCGGTAGCCAGCTGGCTCAGGCGGAGCAGATTGGTTCCGTGGATACGGTCTTCAAATGGTTAGGGCCGGATCACAAAATCGTCGTCGAAGCCTTTGACGATCCGGATGTACAGAACGTGACCTGCTATATCAGCCGGGCGAAAACCGGTGGCATCAAAGGCGGGCTGGGGCTGGCGGAAGATACCTCTGACGCGGCGATTTCCTGCCAGCAGGTCGGGCCGATTGAGCTAACGGACAAAATCAAAAACGGCAAAAGCCAGGGCGACGTGGTGTTCCAGAAGCGCACCTCGCTGGTGTTTAAAAAACTGCAGGTCGTGCGTTTCTATGATGCGAAGCGCAATGCGCTGGTCTATCTGACCTACTCGGATAAAGTGGTTGATGGCTCGCCGAAGAACGCCATCAGCGCCGTGCCGATCATGCCATGGAATAAATAAACGGGAGCGCGCATGCAGCAGCCACGGATTTGGTTAGTTGAGGATGAACAGAGTATCGCTGATACCCTGGTTTACATGCTGCAGCAGGAGGGCTTCCAGGTCAGCGTCTTTGGCCGCGGTTTGCCCGCGCTGGAGGCGGCGGCGCATCAGGCGCCAGATGTCGCCATCCTCGACGTCGGCTTGCCGGATATCAGCGGCTTCGAGCTCTGTCGGCGTCTGCTGACGCGTTATCCGGCGCTGCCGGTGCTGTTTTTGACGGCGCGTAGCGACGAGGTCGATAAGCTGCTGGGGCTGGAAATCGGCGCTGACGATTATATCGCCAAGCCGTTTTCACCACGCGAAGTCTGCGCGCGGGTGCGAACCGTGCTGCGGCGGCTGCAGAAGTTTGCCGCGCCATCGCCGGTGGTACGCGTCGGCGAGTTTGTGCTCGATGAGCAGGCGGCGGCGATCAGCTGGTTCGGCCAGCCGCTGAATCTGACGCGCTACGAATTTCTGCTGTTGAAAACCCTGCTTCACGCGCCCGGTCGCGTCTTCTCCCGTCAGCAGCTGATGGAGCTGGTGTGGAGCGATGCCTGGGAAAGCCTCGACCGCACCGTCGATACCCATATCAAAACCCTGCGCGCTAAGCTGCGGGCTGTGAATCCTGAAAAGGCGCCAATCAATACCCATCGCGGTATGGGCTACAGCCTGGGGCGCGGCTGATGCGCATCGGCATGCGCCTGCTGCTGGGCTATTTTCTTATCGTCGCGATCGCCGCGTGGTTTGTGCTGTCGATCTTTGTCCAGGAAGTGAAGCCGGGCGTGCGCCGGGCGACAGAGGGGACCCTCAATGATACCGCTACCCTGTTGGCGGCGCTGGCGCGTGAGGATCTGCTGGCGGCAAACCCGCAGCAGGGCAGGCTGGCGCAGGCCTTTCACCAGCTCAACCAGCAGCCGCTCAACGCCAATATTGGCGGAATTAAAAAGGTACGTAATGAGTACCGCGTCTATCTGACCGATGCCCGGGGCAAGGTGGTGTTTGACTCCAGCGGGCAGGCGACAGGGCAGGACTATTCGCGCTGGAACGATGTCTGGCTCACCCTGCGCGGCCAGTACGGCGCGCGCAGTACGCGCAGCGATCCGCATGATGAAGCCAGCTCGGTGATGTATATCGCCGCGCCGGTGATGGATAAGGGGCGGATTATCGGCGTACTGAGCGTCGGTAAACCCAACCTGGCGATGACGCCGGTCATTAAGCGCAGCGAGCGGCGGATCCTCTGGGCCGGCGGCGCCCTGCTGGGCATTGCGCTGTTGATTGGCGGCGGCGTCGTCTGGTGGATCAATTTCTCTATCGGCAAGCTGGTGCGCTATGCGGACTCGGTGACCGCTGAGCGCCCGCTGCCGCTGCCGGAGGTTGGCAGCAGCGAATTGCGCAAGCTGGCCCAGGCTCTGGAGAGCATGCGGGTAAAGCTCGAAGGTAAGAATGCCATCGAAAACTATGTCTATGACCTGACCCATGAACTGAAAAGCCCGCTGGCGGCCATCCGCGGCGCGGCGGAGATCCTGCGCGAAGAGCCGCCGCCTGAGGTGGCGGCGCGGTTTACTGATAATATCCTCGCGCAAAACACCCGGATGCAACTGCTGGTGGAGCGGCTGCTCCAGCAGGCGCGACTGGAAAGCCGGCTGGAGATAAAGCAGCAGCCGGTGTCGATAGATGCGCTATACCAACGGCTGACGGAGGAGCGCAACATCGCTCTGGCGGCGAAAGCTATCACTCTGCGCTGGCGGGAGAGTGGGATGCTGGTCAATGGCGATGGCGAGCTGCTGGCCCAGGCGCTGGGTAATCTGCTCGACAACGCGATTGACTTTACCCCCCAGGGCGGTGAGATCGCCCTGGCTGCGGAGAAGCGAAATGAAGAGGTGCAATTGAGCGTTATCGACAACGGGTGCGGTATTCCGGACTATGCCCTGGAACGAATCTTTGAGCGATTCTATTCGCTGCCGCGCGAAGACGGCCATAAGAGCAGCGGCCTTGGGCTGGCGTTCGTTCGTGAAGTCGCGCGCCTGCATCACGGCGATATCAATCTGCACAATCGGCCCGAAGGCGGCGTGGTCGCCACGCTGCGACTTCACCGTCCCTTCACATAGCTTCAAATTCTCCCCACACAGCCGTCCTATTGTGAGGCCATCACGATAGGGAGAAAGGCTATGTTGAAATCACCGTTATTCTGGAAAATCACCACGTTAATAGGCTGTATTGTGCTGCTATCTTTGCCGTTAATGATGGTCAGGGAGCTTATTAATGAGCGAGCGGATTATCGTAGCGAAGTGGTGGACGCCATTGAGCAAAGCACCAGCGGCTCGCAAAAACTCGCCGGACCGCTGATCGCTATTCCGATAACCGAGACCCTGACCCGCATGGAGAACCAAAAAGAGGTCAACTATCAGCGGAGCTGGGTGTATTACTGGCTGCCGGAGTCGCTGGCGGTCACCGGCAAACAGACCGTGGAGTCGAGGAGGGTGGGCATCTACAGCGGCCAGGTCTGGCATAACGCCTTGCAGATTAAGGCCTCGTTTGATCCGCTGCGTCTGGCGGCGCTGAGAAAAACGAATATCGTCTTAGGCCAGCCGCGGCTGGTGGTGAGCGTCGGCGATGCCCGCGGCATTGGTGCCATCCATGCCCCGGAGGTCAACGGTAACGTATTAAGCGTGGAGCCGGGGCTGGGGATAAGCGGCGATGGCGCAGGTATTCATATGCCAATGCCTGCGCTGGCGGAGGACAACAAGCCGCTTGAGATTGCCTTTTCACTCGATCTGAACGGGACGGGAGAGTTTTCACTGGTGCCGCTCGGGCGTAACAGCGAGCTGCAGCTGACCAGTAACTGGCCGCATCCCGGTTTTCTCGGCAGCTTCCTGCCAACGCAACGGGAAGTGAGTGCTGCCGGCTATCGCGCCCACTGGCAAAGCAGCTGGTTCGCCAACGATATGGGGAGCTATTTCAAGGATGATATGGAGATCCCGTGGTCGCGACTGCCGGCGTTCAGTGCCGATGTGATGTCCCTTGCCGACCAGTACCAGCTAACCGATCGGGCGACAAAATATGCCATCCTGTTAATCGGGCTGACCTTTATGGCTTTTTTCGTGTTCGAGAGCCTGACCCGTCGTCCCCTGCATCCGATGCAATATCTGCTGGTGGGCTTATCGCTGGTGCTGTTTTACCTGGTGCTGCTGGCGCTCTCAGAGCACATTGGTTTTACCGCCGCCTGGCTGGCGGCCAGCCTGTCTGGCGCGGTGATGAATGGGATCTACCTTCAGGCGGTGCTCAGAGGATGGCGTAACAGCCTGCTGTTTGTCGCCGCGCTACTGCTGCTGGATGGCGTGATATGGTTTCTGTTGCATTCTG
>NZ_GL882816.1:68897-93443 GCF_000195655.1 Klebsiella sp. MS 92-3 | reverse complement strand
GGCCTTCCATCAGGGAAGGCCTTTTGCATCATAACAATCTGTTACGGGCGATAAACTTTCACGTTGCTGAAGCCCTGCTCGCGCAAATAAAGCGCCTGCAGACGGCTCATCACCCCGCGCTCGCACCACAGCAGCCAGGTTTTGCTCTGATCGAGATCGCCAAATTTGGTGCTTAGCTTGTAGAACGGCAGGGAAACAACCTCAACCCCCTCGACCTTCAGCGGCTTGTCTTCCTGCTCGTCGATGGAGCGAATGTCGAGGATCGCGTCGTTGGCGCCAAAGCCGGTCACGGTTTCCACTTCCACCACCGTCTCTTCCGTCTGCTGGGCGATCTCGCGGATATCGATATTGCTCGCCTCTTCCACCACTTTATCAAGGATGCTGAAATCGAAGTGTTCTTCTTCCGCTTCAATCTTCGCCTTCACCGCCTTCACGGTCGGGCTCTTGGAGATCACGCCGCAATATTCCGGCATGGTGCGGGCGAAATCTTCCGTGCCGATCTCACGCGCCAGGTCGATGATGTGCTCTTTATCGTGCGAAATCAGCGGGCGCAGGATCAGAGTATCGGAGACGTTATCGATCAGGCGCAGGTTAGTGAGGGTCTGACTGGAGACCTGGCCGAGCGCTTCGCCGGTGACCAGCGCCTGCACGCCATAGCGTTCCGCGACTTTTGACGCGGCGCGGACCATCATGCGCTTGAGCACGACGCCCATCTGGCCGTCGTCCACTTTTTCAAGGATTTCGCCGACTACTGGCTCAAAGTTAATCGCCACAAAGCGAACGCGGTGTGAGCTGCCGAAGCGGTTCCACAGATAATGCGCAACCTGGCGGACGCCAATCTCATGGGCGGCGCCGCCAAGGTTAAAGAAGCAGTAATGAACGCGGCAGCCGCGGCGCATCAGCATGTAGCTGGAGACGCCGGAGTCAAAGCCGCCGGAGATCAGCGACAGCACATCTTCCTGGGTGCCGATCGGGAAACCGCCGATGCCTTCATAGCGGCCTTTCACCAGCAGCAGGCGATCGTTTTCAATCTCGAGATTGACAGTGACGTCCGGGTCGGTCAGCTTCACGCGCGCCGTTTCAATATGCTGATTCAGACCGCCGCCGACGTAACGTTCCACTTCAATTGAGGTGAATTCATGTTTGCCGCGACGCTTCACTCGCACGCAGAAGGTTTTGCCTTCCAGCGCCTCGCGCCACAGCGGCAGCGTCTGCTCGAAAATATCGTGCAGCGAGGTGAACGGCACGTCTTCGACTTCCAGAATATGGTGGATGCCGGGGATACGGGTCAGCGCATCGCGAATAGCCGGGCGTTGATTTTCATCTTTCGCGCGAACTTCGATATGATCCCAATGACGGACGACGGCCAGCGTCTCATCATAGTTTTTGAGAACGTTACGAATGTTCCCGGTTAAGATTTTAATGAAGCGCAACCGCACAGATTGGCTTTTGATGGTGATTTCCGGGAACAATTTAATGATAAACTTCATAGCGACAATAGTTCGTTGGCAAGCCCGACGGGGCTATAAGCAAAAGTTGTAAAGCAGCGCACACCGGTGCCTGCATCCTGGGCGCGGAGTATATCACCATTGCGCGTTATTTGCTTACACGCGTGACTTCGTTACCATACCCGGTATTGCCGTCGCGACATAACAAGAGTCTACATTCACTATGCCAAAGAAAAATGAGGCCCCGGCCAGCTTTGAAACTGCTCTGGGCGAACTGGAGCAGATCGTTAACCGTCTGGAAAGCGGCGATTTGCCGTTAGAGGAAGCGCTAAGCGAATTTGAGCGCGGCGTACAGCTGGCGCGCCAGGGGCAAAGTCAGCTGCAGAAGGCCGAACAGCGCGTGCAGATCCTGCTGGCGGATAGTGAAGATTCCCCGACCACGCCTTTTACGCCGGACGCTGAATAAATGGATTTCCCGCAACAATTGCAGGCCTGTGTGGAACAGGCAAACGAAGCGCTGCGCCGTTTCATCGCCCCGCAGCCCTTTCAGAACACTCCGCTGGTGGAAGCGATGCATTATGGCGCATTGTTAGGCGGTAAACGCCTGCGTCCCTTCCTTGTCTACGCCACCGGCGAGATGTTCGGCGTGTGCCGTACCACGCTGGATGCTCCTGCCGCGGCGGTCGAATGCATTCATGCCTACTCCCTGATGCATGATGATTTGCCGGCGATGGATGATGACGATCTGCGCCGCGGCCTGCCGACCTGCCATATTAAATTTGGCGAAGCCAACGCAATTCTTGCGGGAGATGCCCTGCAAACGCTGGCGTTCTCTATACTGAGTGATGCGCCGATGGTCGACGTTCCTGACCGGGACCGGCTGGCGATGGTTTCCGAACTGGCGCAGGCCAGCGGCGTGGCGGGCATGTGCGGCGGCCAGGCGCTGGATCTGCAGGCCGAGGGACAGCAGGTTGATTTACAGGCGCTGGAGCGTATCCATCGCCATAAAACGGGCGCCCTGATCCGCGCCGCCGTCCGGTTGGGAGCCCTGAGCGCCGGCGAACGCGGCCGCGCTGCCCTGCCCGCGCTGGATCGCTATGCGGAAAATATCGGTCTTGCCTTCCAGGTCCAGGATGACATTCTCGACGTGGTAGGGGATACTGCGACCCTTGGCAAACGTCAGGGTGCCGACCAGCAATTGGGTAAAAGCACCTATCCCGCCCTCCTGGGTCTTGAGCAAGCCCGGAAGAAAGCGCACGACCTGATCGCTGATGCCCGCCGGTCGTTAGATGAGCTGGCCGCACAATCTCTGGATACTTCGGCACTGGAAGCGCTCGCGAATTACATTATTCAGCGCGATAAATAAACAAAAAATGAGTCTCTGATGAGTTTTGATATTGCCAAATACCCGACCCTGGCGCTGGTAGATTCCACCCAGGAGTTGCGCCTGTTGCCAAAAGAGAGCCTGCCGAAGCTATGTGATGAGCTGCGGCGCTATCTACTGGACAGCGTCAGCCGTTCCAGCGGTCACTTTGCCTCTGGCCTCGGCACGGTGGAACTGACCGTGGCGCTGCACTACGTGTATAACACGCCGTTCGATCGCCTGATCTGGGACGTCGGCCATCAGGCCTACCCGCATAAAATTCTGACCGGTCGCCGGGACAAAATCGGCACCATTCGTCAGAAAGGCGGCCTGCATCCCTTCCCGTGGCGCGGTGAAAGCGAGTATGACGTGCTGAGCGTCGGTCACTCCTCCACTTCCATTTCCGCGGGTATCGGGGTGGCTATCGCCGCCGCGAAAGAGGATAAGCAGCGGCGCGCGGTGTGCGTCATTGGCGACGGGGCGATCACCGCCGGCATGGCGTTTGAGGCGATGAACCACGCCGGGGATATCAAACCCGACCTGCTGGTGGTGCTGAATGACAATGAAATGTCGATTTCCGAGAACGTCGGCGCGCTGAACAATCATCTGGCGCAGCTGCTCTCCGGTAAGCTCTACTCCACCCTGCGCGAAGGGGGCAAAAAGGTCTTCTCCGGGGTGCCGCCGATTAAAGAGCTGCTTAAGCGTACCGAAGAGCATATCAAAGGGATGGTGGTGCCGGGCACGCTGTTTGAAGAGCTGGGCTTTAACTACATTGGCCCGGTGGATGGCCATGACGTGCTCGGTCTGGTCAGCACGCTGAAGAACATGCGAGACCTGAAAGGCCCGCAGTTCCTGCATATTATGACCAAAAAAGGCCGCGGCTATGAGCCTGCCGAGAAAGACCCGATCACCTTCCATGCGGTGCCAAAATTCGACCATACCAGCGGCGTACTGCCCAAAAGCAGCGGCGGCCTCCCTTCCTACTCGAAAATCTTCGGCGACTGGCTGTGTGAAACGGCGGCCAAAGACAACAAGCTGATGGCGATCACGCCGGCGATGCGCGAAGGTTCAGGGATGGTGGAGTTTTCGAAGAAATTCCCCGATCGGTACTTTGACGTCGCCATTGCCGAGCAGCATGCGGTCACCTTCGCCGCCGGGCTGGCGATTGGCGACTACAAGCCGGTGGTGGCGATCTACTCCACCTTCCTGCAGCGAGCCTACGATCAGGTGATCCACGATGTGGCTATCCAGAAGCTGCCGGTGCTGTTTGCTATCGACCGCGCCGGGATCGTCGGCGCAGACGGTCAGACGCATCAGGGAGCGTTCGATCTCTCCTTCCTGCGCTGTATTCCGGATATGGTGGTAATGACCCCGAGCGATGAAAATGAATGTCGCCAGATGCTGTACACCGGCTACCACTACAGCAACGGCCCCTGCGCGGTGCGCTATCCGCGCGGTAGCGGCACCGGCGCGACGCTCGAGCCGCTGGCATCGCTGCCGATCGGCAAAGGGGTGGTGAAACGTCAGGGCGAGAAAATAGCGATCCTCAACTTTGGCACCCTGCTGCCGGAAGCCGCGGCGGTAGCGGACAAACTCAACGCCACCCTGGTGGATATGCGCTTTGTGAAGCCGCTGGATACCGCGCTGATCCTCCAGCTGGCCGGCGAGCACGACGCGCTGGTGACGCTGGAAGAGAACGCCATCATGGGCGGCGCCGGCAGCGGCGTGAACGAAGTGCTGATGGCCCATCGCCGGGCGGTACCGGTGCTCAATATTGGCCTGCCGGATTATTTTATTCCTCAGGGCACTCAGGAAGAGATCCGCGCCGACCTCGGCCTTGATGCCGCCGGTATTGAAGCCAAAATCCGCGACTGGCTGGCATAATTGCCCCTTCCGCTCCTGCTATGCTTAAGGGATACCCTCGATGAATAGCAGGAGCGCACTATGCACTATATCCCCCTCGGTGATACTGCCTTACGTGTTTCCCGACTCTGCCTCGGCTGCATGACCTTCGGCGAGCCGGACCGCGGGAGGCACGCCTGGACGCTTCCGGAAGAGAGCAGCCGCCCGCTTATCCAGCACGCCATTGAAGGCGGCATCAACTTCTTCGATACCGCAAATAGCTACTCCGACGGCAGCAGCGAAGAGATCGTTGGCCGCGCCCTGCGCGACTTTGCCCGCCGCGACGAGGTGGTTGTCGCCACCAAGGTGTATCACCAGGTCGGCGATCTGGCGGAAGGACTTTCCCGGGCGCAGATCCTGCGCTCCATCGACGACAGCCTGCGCCGTCTCGGGATGGACTATGTCGACCTGCTGCAGATCCACCGCTGGGACTATACCACCCCGATTGAAGAGACGCTCGAAGCGCTGGACGAGGTGGTGAAAGCCGGCAAAGCGCGCTATATCGGCGCCTCGTCCATGCATGCCCGGCAGTTTGCCCAGGCGCTGGCGCTCCAGCAGCAGAACGGCTGGGCGCGCTTCGTCACCATGCAGGATCACTACAACCTGATTTACCGGGAAGAAGAGAATGAGATGCTGCCCCTGTGCCAACGTAACGGCGTAGCGGTGATCCCGTGGAGTCCGCTGGCGCGCGGCAGGCTAACCCGCCCCTGGGGTGAGACCACCGCCCGGCTGGTCTCAGATGAGTTCGGCAAATCGCTGTACAGCGCCAGTGAAGAAAACGATGCGCAGATCGCCGAGAATCTCGCGGACGTGGCGGAAGAACTCGACGCCAGCCGCGCCCAGGTCGCTCTCGCCTGGCTGTTAAGCAAACCCGGCGTCGCCGCGCCGATTATCGGCCCGTCGCGTCAGGAACAGCTCGATGATCTGCTGCAGGCGGTGGATTTGACGCTCTCCGCGGAACAGATCGACAAGCTGGAGGCGCCGTATCAGCCGCATCCGGTGGTGGGATTTAAGTGACGGGCGTGGTTTCCCCGGCAGCGTAGCGTTGCCGGGAAGAGGCGGTTAAAGCAGACCGATGGGCCAGTGATGGCCAATGACGTACAGCACGCCAGCGGAGATCACGCCGGCGACGATGTCGTCGACCATAATCCCCATTCCGCCGTGGATATTGCGATCAAACCAGCGAATCGGCCACGGCTTCCACATATCGAAGATACGGAAAATCACGAAGCCGGCGGCCACCCACTGCCAGTCCATGGTCGGCAGCGCCATCAGGGTGATCCACATCCCGACGAACTCGTCCCAGACGATGCTGCCGTGGTCATGGGTGCCCATATCTTTGGCCGTGCGATGGCACAGATAGACGCCGATACAGATGCTCATCATCACCACCAGCGAGTAAAGCTGCCAGGGGAGAAAGGTCATCAGATACCAGAACGGGATCGCCGCCAGCGAGCCCATCGTCCCCGGCACCACCGGGCTTAAGCCGCTACCAAAGCCGGTCGCCAGCAGATGCCACGGATTACGCATACTCAGGCGGCTAAGCGCCTCGTCTCGACTACGCAAAGTGATCGTATCCCTTTAAATCAAGCGCGACCGGCTTACCGTCGCGGATAAACTGCAGCCCTTCGCTCTCCGGCGCAATCTGTCCGATACAGGTAAAACGCGCGCCAAGATGGCCAAGAGCCACGTCCAGCGCCCCGCGGTTCAGCTCCGGTACGGTAAAGCACAGCTCGTAATCTTCCCCGCCGGCGAGCGCCCAGCGCAGCGCCTGCTCAGAATCAACCTGGCGCAGCATCGCATCGGAGTACGGCAT
The DNA here is from genome assembly GCF_000195655.1 of Klebsiella sp. MS 92-3. Lineage (NCBI taxonomy): Bacteria > Pseudomonadati > Pseudomonadota > Gammaproteobacteria > Enterobacterales > Enterobacteriaceae > Klebsiella > Klebsiella sp. MS 92-3. The sequence continues at coordinate 86,914 of NZ_GL882816.1, read as the reverse complement.
GGCATCGAGATCGATACGTGCGCCGCAGCCGCTGGCTTTGAGAATATGGCCCAGATCGGAGATCAGGCCGTCGGAGAGATCGATAGCCGATGTCGCCAGGTCACGCAGCGCCTGGCCCTGCAGCACGCGCGGCATCGGCCGCAGATGACGGGCCAGCAGGTAGTCGGCGTCAGACGGTTCATCCACCGTCAGCCGGTTCTGCAGCACCGCCAGGCCGGCGGCGCTGTCTCCCGGAGTGCCGGTAACATAGATCCAGTCCCCCGGCTTCGCGCCAGCGCGTTTCATGGCGCGTCCCGGCGGCACAAAGCCGTGGATACCCAGCGTCATGGAGAGCGGGCCACGGGTAGTGTCGCCGCCAATCAGTTGCATATCGTAATAGTCCAGCTGGACAAACAGGCTGTCGCTGAAGGCTTCCAGCCAGACTTCATCCACCTCCGGCAAGGTCAGCGCCAGCGTGAGCCACGCCGGCTCCGCGCCCATTGCCGCGAGGTCGCTCAGGTTCACCGCCAGCGCTTTATAAGCGAGGTCGGCCGGGTCGATATCGGGTAAGAAGTGATTGCCCGCCACCAGGGTGTCGGTGCTGATTGCCAGCGTTTTTTTCTCGGGAATATGCAGGAGCGCGCAGTCATCGCCGATGCCGGTTTCAACATCAAGGCGGGCGCTTTTAACGCGATCAAAATAACGGGCAATCAGGGAGAATTCGCCGCATGCCATACGTTATGCCTCAGCAAAATAATAAATAAGGCCGGGCTGCGAGGCGACCCTCGCAAAACCCGGCCTGCAGTTTACTTCTTGTGGGGACGAATTACCGGAGCCGCTTTGTCCAGCACGCCGTTAACGAACTTGTGGCTATCTTCAGCGCCGAAGGTTTTCGCCAGTTCGATAGCTTCATTGATGGCCACTTTATACGGTACGTCATCACGTTTGGACAGCTCAAACAGCGCGATACGCAGCACCGCTTTTTCAACCTGGCCCAGCTCTTCCAGCTGGCGGGACAGGTAGGGCTTCATCAGGCCGTCGAGGTACGCGCTGTTAGTCGCCACTCCGGACAGCAGTTCGCGGAAATACAGAACATCAACATCTTTTACGTCCTGTTCCGCCAGGAACTGGTATTCGACATCAGCGATGTCGTTGTGGGACAACTGCCAGGAGTAGAGCGCCTGAACGGCACACTCACGGGCGCGGCGACGAGCAGCAGGTTTCACGGAATTCCCCTTACAAAAATCAGGCCTTGATGGCTTTCAATACGTTAATCATTTCCAGCGCGGTCAGCGCAGCTTCTGCACCTTTGTTACCGGCTTTGGTGCCAGCGCGCTCAATGGCTTGTTCAATACTTTCAGTGGTCAGAACACCAAAGGCTACCGGGATTTCGCTGTCCTGAGCGACATGCGCCAGGCCATTGCTGGCACCGCCTGCCACATATTCAAAGTGGGCGGTACCGCCGCGAATCACCGTCCCCAGCGCGATCACCGCGTCATATTTACCGGTTTTCGCCAGTGCGCCAGCCGCCAGCGGCAGCTCATACGCGCCTGGAACCCAAACGACGGTGATGTTTTCATCTTTTACCTGACCAATGCGTTTCAGGGCGTCAATCGCGCCTTCCAGCAGGCTGTCATTGATAAAGTTGTTGAAACGCGCAATGGTGATGGCGACGCGAGCGTCCGGGGTAGCAACGTTAGCTTCAATAATGTTCATACTCTTCCTTCGGGTTCATGTGCCCCGCAAGGGGGGCGGATTTTATCATATTATTCTGAGCGCTGCTTCCTAATAATCAGGAAAGCCTCACGCAGTGGTTAAATGCAGGCAGACATCCGGGCCAACCTGACGTATCTCATTGAATTTAAAATGGGGGGCCTGGTTCAGCTCTTCAAGCCCCGGCAGCGCGCATAATCCACGCGCCGCATTGCCTAACAGTTTAGGCGCAATATAGACGATAAGCTCGTCGACCAGGCCCGCCTGCAGCAGCGCCCCGGCAAGCGTGGCCCCTGCCTCAACCCAGACGCTGTTGATCTGCTGTTTGCCGAGCAGCATCATCAGCAGCACCAGATCGAGATGGCCGTTATGCTCCGGAACCAGCAGCGTGCGGGCACTTTCCGGCCACTGCCGTTCATCGGCGCGCAGGCGGGCAAACAGCGTTTCCCCCGCCTGCTGCACAATACGATGCTCAGGCGTGACGCGGTTCTGGCTGTCGATAACGACGCGCAGCGGCTGGCGCAAATTCTCTTCGGGATAAAGCGCCTGGGTATCGGCGCTCAGCTCCTGCCAGCGCACGGTCAGCGCCGGATCGTCCGCCAGCACGGTGGCGCTGCTGGTCAGGATGGCATGGCTCTGGGCGCGCAGACGCTGCACGTCGCGTCGCGCCTGCGGGGAGGTGATCCACTGGCTTTCGCCGCTGGCCATCGCCGTGCGGCCGTCCAGCGAGGCGCCCAGCTTCAGCTGCACCCAGGGAAAACCGGTGCGCATCCGCTTCAGAAAGCCCTTATTCAGCGCTTCCGCTTCGTTCATCATCAGCCCATGGCTGACCTCAATGCCGGCCTGCTGCAGGCGATACAAACCGCGCCCCGCCACCTGCGGGTTCGGATCCTGCATCGCGGCGACCACGCGGCTGACGCCGGCGGCAATCAGCGCATCGCAGCATGGCGGCGTACGGCCATGGTGGCTGCAGGGCTCAAGAGTGACGTAGGCGGTGGCGCCGCGCGCCTTTTCGCCAGCCATGCGCAGGGCGTGCACTTCAGCATGCGGCTCGCCGGCGCGATAGTGAAACCCCTCGCCGACGATCTCGCCGTCTTTGACAATGACGCAGCCGACGTTAGGGTTAGGATGGGTAGTAAAGCGACCGCGCGCGGCAAGCTTCAGCGCACGCGCCATGTACATTTCGTCCTGCATGGCTTAGTCCTGTAAGCGGGCGATCTCTTCGCCGAATTCTTTAATATCTTCGAAGCTGCGATAGACCGACGCGAAGCGAATATAGGCGACTTTATCCAGCTTTTTCAGCTGCTCCATCACCAGGTTGCCGATCATTTTGCTGGCCACTTCGCGCTCGCCGGTGCCGCGCAGATGAGTCTTGATATGGTTGACCGCCATTTCCACGTCGTCGGCGCTAACCGGACGTTTCTCCAGCGCTTTCAGCATCCCGCTGCGCAGCTTGTCTTCGTTGAAGGGTTCGCGCACATCGTTACTCTTCACCACCCGCGGCATCACCAGCTCCGCCACTTCGAAGGTGGTAAAGCGTTCGTTACAGACCAGGCACTGCCGACGGCGACGCACGGAAGAGCCTTCCCCCACCAGACGAGAGTCGATCACTTTGGTATCCACGGCGAAACAGAAAGGGCAATGCATAGCGCGTCCTGACAGGTAGTTAAACTGAAGAGTAGTTTACCGCGAAGTGACCGGACTACAAAGAAAGAGCTTTTGAGACAAAGGATCTATGGGAGATGAGGCCGGTTTGGCTACCATTAAGCATCCTCTGTAAACGGAATCCTGACCATGACAAGACGTTACCTGAAGCTCGCCATCGCGGGCTGCCTGTTCACCCTGACCGCCTGCGCCCAGCAAAGCGAAATCCGCCAGATGCACCAGAGCGTGAGTACGCTGAGCCAGGAGATGACCCAGCTCAACCAGCAAACGATCAAAATCACCCAGCAAAACGCGCTGAACGCCAAATCCACCCGCGGCGTCTATCTGCTGCCGGAGGCCAAGACCCCGGCGCGGCTGGAGAGCCAGATCGGCACCCTGCGCATGTCGGTGGGCAGTATTACCCCGGATGGCGATGGGTCACGCCTGACCTTACGCATTCAGGGCGAATCCAACGATCCGCTGCCGGCCTTTACCGCCACCGTCGCTTCCGGACAGATCACCGGCACCACCCACAGCTATCAGGAAGTCAATGTTCAGGATCAGCTGATTAGCGCGCCGGCCAGCACCCTCGCCCCCAGCGATGTCGATATCCCGTTGCGCCTCAATGTAACGCCAGATAAAGTCGGTTTTATTCGCGTACACGATATCCAGCCCGCCGCCGCCCAGTAAGCCTTCAGCCGGGCCTGCCCCGCCCGGCTACGTCCTGCCCCGTCTTTCTTATCCACTTACAACTTTTCGCAAGAGTTCATTAGAAATCGTTCTGCAGCGCGATTTTCAGTAGCATTTTGTCAAGAAATGCATAGAATCGTGAACGCAATCGATTACGCATGTTCTGGTTATGTGAAACAACACGTATTTTTGTGAGCAATGATTCCTATAATAGACCCCCACAGAAAGACGAAATATTTAGAAACGCTTCGGCACTTCTTTTAACGCCTTCAGGCTCAATTTAAACAGTGGCATTACTATGAAAAAAACATTACTGGCAGCGGGTGCGGTTGTGGCGCTCTCCACTACTTTTGCCGCGGGCGCGGCAGAAAACGACAAACCGCAGTATCTGTCTGACTGGTGGCACCAGAGTGTTAACGTGGTGGGCAGCTACCACACCCGTTTTGGACCGCAGATCCGTAACGATACCTACCTGGAATACGAAGCGTTCGCCAAAAAAGACTGGTTTGATTTCTACGGCTATATTGATGCCCCGGTATTCTTCGGCGGCAACAGCACGGCAAAAGGTATCTGGAACAAAGGTTCCCCGCTGTTTATGGAGATCGAACCGCGTTTCTCTATCGATAAGCTGACCAATACCGACCTGAGCTTCGGGCCGTTCAAAGAATGGTATTTCGCCAACAACTATATCTACGATATGGGCCGCAACGACTCCCAGGAGCAGAGCACCTGGTATATGGGTCTGGGTACCGATATCGATACCGGCCTGCCAATGAGCCTGTCGCTGAACGTCTACGCCAAGTACCAGTGGCAGAACTACGGCGCCTCCAACGAAAACGAATGGGACGGCTATCGCTTCAAAGTGAAATACTTTGTGCCGCTGACCGACCTGTGGGGCGGTTCGCTGAGCTACATCGGCTTCACCAACTTCGACTGGGGTTCTGACCTCGGCGATGACAACTTCTACGATCTGAACGGGAAGCACGCGCGCACCAGCAACTCTATCGCCTCCAGCCACATCCTGGCGCTGAACTACGCGCACTGGCACTACTCTATCGTCGCCCGTTACTTCCATAACGGCGGCCAGTGGGCTGATGATGCGAAGCTGAACTTCGGCGATGGTCCGTTCAGCGTTCGCTCGACCGGCTGGGGTGGTTACTTCGTGGTCGGCTACAACTTCTGATTGCTGATACAGCAAGACAGCGCCCGGGCCGCAGCTCCTGCTGCCCGGGTTTTTTTATTTCTCCCGCACCTCGCACCGGACCTTGCGCAGAAAATCGCTTAACGAGCGGTCGGCGCACTCGCTGAATCGACGTTCGGTCCTTCTGACCTCCAGACAACGGTCGAGGCGAAAATTGCGGTAATCATTGCGCAGTTCGCACCAGGCCACCAGCAGCCAGCGTTCGCCCCAGAAAAACAGCCCCAGGGGCAGCACTTCACGCCACGTCACCTGACCGGATTCATCCTGGTAGTGAAGCTGTAATACCTGCTGATTGGATACGGCCTGGTGGATAACGTCAAAATGGGTTTTAGCATAGCGATGCGCGCCAAGGTCAGGGGCAAACAGGCGAGTCTGCTCCGCCTGGCGCCGACGCGCCTCCGGCAGGATCGCCAGCATTTTTTCCTGGGCGGACTCCAGCGACTGCGACAGCGCCTCACCGCCCCAGGTTTTTAGCAGCCGAATCGCAGCGATCAGCGCCTCGGATTCTTTGGTGGTCAGCATCAGCGGCGGCAGATCGTAGCCCGCCAGCAGCCGGTAGCCGCTGCCCGCTTCGCCCTCCACCGGTACGCCGGAGAGGGAGAGATCGCGAATATCGCGATAGACGGTACGCTCCGACACGCCCAGCCGCTCCGCCAGCAGCGCGGCGGTAGTGAGCCGCCTGCCGCGCAGGATCTGCACAATCTGAAATAAACGGTCGGCGCGTCGGGTCATGTCTCACTTCACAAAAGTTAAGGTTAAGCCGGCTGGTGCAGGCCGACGCGGTTGCCCTCGCTGTCGGTAAACAGGGCGATGGTGCCAATATCATTCGGCAGCGTCAGCGGGCCGAAGACACAGGCCCCACCCGCCGAGGCAACGCGCTCCAGCGTGGCGGCAAGATGATCAGTATGCAGATAAATAATAGCGCCCTGCGCCGAGGGCGCGATACCTTCAAATTTGGCCAGCGCGCCGCCGGGGGCCGGATCCTGATGCGGGAACACCGCCAGCTCGGCGCAGTCCATGGTTTCGCGACGCAGCGACACTTGCATCACCGGCTCATAAAACGCGACGGCGCGATCCATATCGGCGACCGGAATTTCAAACCAGTTAATCACGTTGTTCATACTTCCTCCTGCTCGTTAGTGAGTTCAGGGGCAGTGTATGGGAGGGCTCCTGACAGCATACTGTCAGCAGGTTTTGTCGCGGGCAAAAAAACCCCGGCCGAAAGGGCCGGGATAGCTTTATCTCAACTGAACCGGATTACGGCAGAATAGACGGCTGATCCGCCCCTTCTTTCTCAACCTTCTGCTGGATCAGATGCTCGCGCTTCATGCCCAGCTTCAACGCCAGCGCGGAGGCGACGTAGATAGAGGAAGCCGTACCGATGGAAACACCGATCAGCATGGTCAGCGAGAAGCCTTCCAGAATCGGGCCGCCGAACAGGAACAGCATCAGGATCACCATCAAAGTGGTACCAGAGGTGATCAAGGTACGGTGCAGCGTCTGGGTCAACGACACGTTAAAGATCTCATACGGCGTACCGCGGCGGATCTTACGGAAGTTTTCACGGATACGGTCCGATACCACGATACTGTCGTTCAGCGAGTAGCCGATAACCGACATCAACGAGGCCACGATGGTCAGGTCGATCTCGATATGGAACAGCGACAGCACGCCCATGGTGATCACCACGTCGTGCGCCAGGGCGATAACCACCCCGGCGGCCAGACGCCATTCGAAGCGGAAGCCGACGTAGATCAGGATACAGACCAGCGCCGCAATCAGCGCCAGGGCGCCGGTTTGCGCGAGGTCCGCGCCGACGCTCGGGCCGACAAACTCAATACGCTTCACTGCCGCATTCTGGCTGGTCGATTCGTTAATCACCGTCACGACCTTGCTGCCCAGCTCCTGGCTGCCGTTGGCGTCATGCACCGGCGGCATACGTACCATGATGTCGCGGCTGCTGCCAAAGTTCTGCACCTGCGGCTCTTCAAAGCCCGCTTTCTGCAGAGAATCGCGCATCTGGTCCAGATCGACCGGTTTCTCAAGGGTAATTTCAATCACCGTACCGCCGGTGAAATCGAGCCCCCAGTTAAACCCGCGAACGCCGATGATGGCGATCGACACAATCAGCAGAAAACCTGAAATGCCGAAGGCCCAGTAGTCCCAGCGCATAAAGTCCCAGACTTTACGGCCGTGGTTCAATTGTTCAACAGTATATTCCTGTGCCACAACGCACTCCTCAGATAGACAGCTTTTTAACGCGCTTGCCGCCGTACAGCAGGTTCACGATGGCACGGGTGCCGACGATAGCGGTAAACATTGAGGTCGCGATACCGATACCGGTGGTAATCGCAAACCCTTTAATGGCACCGGTACCGACCGCGTACAGGATGATCACTTTGATAAGCGTCGTCACGTTGGCGTCGAAGATCGAGCTGAACGCGCCGCGATAACCTTCGTCAATCGCCTGCTGAACGGTACGCCCGTTGCTCAGCTCTTCTTTGATACGCTCGTTGATCAGAACGTTAGCATCGACCGCCACCGCAAGGGTTAACACGATACCCGCGATGCCCGGCATGGTCAGCGTCGCCCCCGGGATCAGGGACATAATGCCGACAATCAGTATCAGGTTGGCAATCAGCGCCGAGGTCGCAATCAGGCCGAACTTCTTATAGAAGAGGATCATGAACAGGATAGAGACCACCAGACCGGCCAGACAGGCTTCCAGACCCTGCTTGATGTTCTGCATTCCCAGGGTTGGGCCGATAGTCCGCTCTTCGACGATCTGAATCGGCGCAATCAGCGCGCCGGCACGCAGCAGCAGCGACAGCTGACGCGCTTCGTTCGGATTGCTGATACCGGTGATACGGAAGCTGTTACCCAGACGCGACTGGATGTTGGCGATGTTAATCACCTCTTCCTCTTTCGCCAGGATAGCGCGACCGTTAGCGTCTTTCTTACCGCTGTCTTTATACTCCACGAACAGGGTCGCCATCGGCTTGCCGATGTTGTCCTTAGTGAAGTTAGACATGATGTTACCGCCCGCGCTGTCCAGCGAGATGTTGACCTGCGGCTGGTTGTACTCATCCATGCTGGAGGTCGAGTCGGTGATATGGTCCCCGGTCAGGATCACCCGCTTGTACAGCACTACCGGCTGGCCTTCACGCGTCTGCTTCACTTCCGAGTCGCCCGGCACGCGGCCAGAGGCGGCGGCGGACTGGTCCACGTTAGTATTGACCAGACGGAACTCGAGGGTCGCGGTGGCGCCAAGGATTTCCTTCGCACGCGCGGTATCCTGGATACCCGGCAGCTCAACCACGATGCGGTCAGCGCCCTGACGCTGAACCAGCGGCTCGGCGACGCCCAGCTGGTTCACACGGTTACGCAGGATATTAATGTTCTGCTGAACCGCGTACTCACGGGCTTCTTTCAGGCGCTCATCGGTCATCACCGCTTTCAGGCTGTTGTCACCCTGAGAGGAAATAACCAGATCGCGATGGCGAGGGCTGAGATAAGAGATAGCCTGGTCGCGCGCCGCGCTGTCGCGGAAGACGATGCTCAGACCGTAGTTGTCTTCTTTACGCACGGTCGCGTAAGGAATGCCTTTGTCGCGCAGCTCGCTGCGCAGGCTATCGATGTTCTGTTCCTGCAGTTTGCCTAACGCGGTGTCCATGTCGACTTCCATCAGGAAGTGCACGCCGCCGCGCAGATCAAGACCCAGCTTCATCGGCTCGGCATAGAGCGCCGCCAGCCAGCGTGGGGTTGCCGGAGCAAGGTTCAGCGCCACGACGTATTTGTCACCCAGCACGTTAAGCAGCGCTTCGCGCGCGCGCAGCTGGGTATCAGTGGTGTCGAAGCGCGCAAGAATAGCGCCCTCTTCCAGTGCCACAGACTTCGCGGTTATTTTTTCTTCTTGTAAAGTTTTCTGGACCTGGATCAGCGTTTGCTCACTGGCGGCGACGCCGCGCGCGCCAGTGATTTGAACAGCCGGATCCTCACCATACAGGTTGGGAAGCGCATAGATCAGGCCGACGACAATGACGACGACCAGCATGACGTACTTCCACAAAGGATAACGGTTTAACACGGCAGTTCCCTTTGGGAAAAGTTAGATTACAGCGCCTTCATGGTGCCTTTCGGCAGAACGGCAGCAACGAAGTCACGTTTGATAACCACTTCAGTGGTATCGTTCAGCGCGATAGCAATGTAGCCAGTTTCCGCCACTTTGGTCACGCGACCGACCAGACCGCCGTTGGTCAGCACTTCATCACCTTTGGCGATGGAGTTCATCAGGTTCTTATGTTCCTTGGTGCGCTTCTGCTGTGGACGCAGGATCATGAAGTAAAAAATCAGACCGAACACCACCAGCATCAGAATCAGAGACATCGGGCTGCCCTGCGCCGGTGCACCCGTTGCCGCTACCGCATCAGAAATAAAAAAGCTCATTGAAATTCCCTCATTATTAAAATTAATCAACGTTCAAAGGAGGCACGGTGCGCCCCTGACGTTGGTAAAAATCGGTCACGAAGCTCTCTAATTTACCCTCTTCGATAGCCTTGCGTAAACCAGCCATTAAACGCTGATAGTAGCGCAGGTTATGAATGGTATTGAGACGCGCGCCCAATATTTCGTTGCAACGGTCGAGGTGATGCAAGTAAGCGCGTGAATAATTGCGACATGTATAGCAATCACACTCGGCGTCCAGCGGCGCGGTATCGCTTTTGTGCTTCGCGTTGCGGATTTTCACCACGCCGTCGGTGACGAACAGGTGGCCGTTACGCGCGTTGCGCGTCGGCATGACGCAGTCGAACATATCGATACCGCGACGTACCCCTTCCACCAGATCTTCCGGCTTCCCGACGCCCATCAGGTATCGTGGTTTATCGGCTGGGATCTGCGGGCAGACGTGCTCCAGAATACGGTGCATGTCTTCCTTTGGCTCACCAACCGCCAAACCGCCGACAGCGTAGCCATCAAAGCCAATCTCTACCAGACCTTTCACCGAGATATCGCGTAAATCTTCGTAAACGCTACCCTGAATAATGCCGAACAGCGCATTTTTATTGCCAAGGCTATCGAAACGGTCGCGGCTGCGCTTCGCCCAACGCAGAGACATCTCCATTGAGCGCTTGGCGTAATCCCAGTCCGCCGGGTACGGCGTACATTCGTCGAAGATCATCACGATGTCAGAGCCGAGATCGTACTGAATCTCCATTGATTTTTCCGGATCGAGGAAAATCGGATCGCCGTTGATCGGATTGCGGAAGTGGACGCCCTGCTCGGTGATCTTACGGATATCGCCAAGGCTGAACACCTGGAAACCGCCGGAGTCGGTCAGGATCGGTCCTTTCCACTGCATAAAATCGTGCAGATCGCCGTGCAGCTTCATGATCTCCTGACCCGGGCGCAGCCACAGGTGGAAGGTGTTGCCGAGAATAATCTGCGCGCCGGTGGCTTCCACCTCTTCCGGCGTCATCCCTTTGACGGTGCCGTAGGTGCCAACGGGCATAAAGGCCGGTGTTTCCACCACGCCGCGCTCAAACACCAGGCGACCGCGGCGGGCGCGACCGTCGGTGGTATCCAGTTCAAATTTCATGCTTGCTCCTGCGTCAGAAAAACAGTCCGACGTTTTCATACTCGCCACGGAATGATTCCGTAGCTAAAAAATGCGTTATGGCGTCTACAAGCCGGCGTACCGGCCTTTTCAGGGACGCTCAGAAATAGCCTGCGGATTGTACGTGATAAACATCGCATCCCCGTAGCTAAAAAAGCGATATTTCTGCTCAACCGCCACCTTATAGGCGTTCATGGTGTGCTGATAACCCGCAAACGCCGACACCAGCATAATCAGTGTGGATTCAGGGAGATGGAAGTTAGTCACCAGCGCATCGATCACCTGGTACTGATAACCCGGGTAGATGAAAATCTGCGTATCGTCGAAGAACGGCGCGATCAGCGCGTCTTTCGCCGCCTGCGCCGCGCTCTCCAGCGAACGTACCGAGGTGGTGCCCACCGCGATCACGCGGTTGCCGCGCGCTTTCGCCGCCAGCACCGCATCGACCACCTCCTGCGGCACTTCGGCATATTCGGAGTGCATGGTGTGCTCTTCAATGCTGTCGACGCGCACCGGCTGGAAGGTGCCCGCGCCCACATGCAGGGTGACAAACGCCATCTCAACGCCTTTGGCGCGCAGTTTGTCCAGCAGCGGTTCGTCGAAATGCAAACCGGCGGTCGGGGCGGCTACCGCGCCCGGCCTGGTGCCATAGACGGTTTGATAGAGCTCGCGGTCGGCGTCTTCGTCCGGGCGGTCAATATAGGGCGGCAGCGGCATATGGCCGATCCCGTTAAGGATCTCCAGCACCGGGCGCTCGTCGTTAAACTCCACTTCAAACAGCGCGCCGTGGCGCGCCAGCATCGTGGCCTTAATACTTTCGTCATCGCCCAGCAGCAGTTCGGCGCCCGGTTTCGGCGCTTTCGAGGCGCGAATATGGGCCAGAATGCGCTTATCATCCAGCATCCTCTCCACCAGCACTTCAATCTTGCCGCCACTGGCCTTACGACCGAACAGACGCGCCGGGATCACCCGGGTGTTGTTAAACACCAGCAGATCGCCTGGATTAAGCTTATCGAGAATGTCGGTGAAGGTGCCATGCGTCAGCGCGCCCGTCGGCCCGTCCAGGGAGAGCAAGCGACAGCTACTGCGCTCAGGCATCGGATAGTGGGCGATCAGAGATTCGGGTAGTTCAAAAGCAAAATCGGTAACGCGCATGACGGTAACTCAGACTGAATAAAGAGGCGGGTAGTCTAGTGCCGGGGCGGTCTGGCTGCAACCTTTACCCCTCCGGATGAATGACATAATCTATATTCCAAATCATTCCGAATGCCGCCATGCGGCAGCCGAATGCCTTACCGGTGGCAAAGGTGCCGCGCGCGGCCAGACAGCATGCCATTCGGCCACCGAGGCGCCGTTCAGCGCAACATCGGTGTTTCCACCTGCCCGCTCGTATTTAAAGGATGTCGTTTTATGAATTTTCTCGCCCACCTGCACCTGGCCCATCTCGCCGACAGTTCGCTGCCCGGCAACCTGATGGCCGACTTCGTGCGCGGCAACCCGCAGGGCGACTATCCGGCGGAGATCATCGACGGCATCTATATGCATCGGCGGATTGACGTGATGACTGACAACCTGGCGGAAGTCAAAGAGGCGCGGGAGTGGTTTCGCCCGCAGACCCGCCGCGTCGCCCCCATCACCCTCGACGTTATGTGGGATCATTTCCTGTCCCAGCACTGGGCGCAGCTCTCCCCTGACCTGCCGCTGGACGAGTTCGTACGCTACGCCGAGCGGCAGATCGTCCCCATCCTGCCCGACTCGCCGCCCCGCTTCGTCAATCTCAATCAATATCTGTGGTCGGAGCGCTGGCTGGAGCGCTATCGGGAAATGGATTTTATTCAGCGCGTGCTGAACGGCATGGCCAGCCGCCGTCCACGTCTCGAGGCGCTACGCGACTCCTGGCAGGATCTGGATACCCATTACGACCGTCTGGAGACGCAGTTCTGGCGCTTTTATCCGCAGATGATGCGCCTGGCAGAAAACAAACAGCTGTAATAGCCACGTCATTGATAGGTAAAAGCTGGCTGAACGATTGTTAGCGCCTCTTTGTGTTATTGCCGGGCAGGCTCTATACTTGCCCGCGTTGCGTTCCAAATAACCTTAGTAATTACAGGAGAATCAAATGGTTCTGGTCACTCGTCAAGCGCCGGATTTTACTGCAGCCGCTGTGCTGGGTAATGGTGAGATCGTTGAGAAATTCAATTTCAAACAGCACACCAACGGTAAACCTACCGTTCTGTTCTTCTGGCCGATGGACTTCACCTTCGTGTGCCCGTCTGAGCTGATCGCGTTCGACAAACGTTACGAAGAATTCCAGAAACGCGGCGTGGAAGTGGTTGGCGTTTCCTTCGACTCCGAGTTCGTGCACAACGCATGGCGTAACACCCCGGTAGACCAGGGCGGTATCGGCCCGGTTAAATACGCGATGGTTGCTGACATCAAACGTGAAATCCAGAAAGCTTACGGTATTGAGCATCCGGACGAAGGCGTAGCGCTGCGCGGCTCCTTCCTGATCGACGCCAACGGCATCGTTCGTCATCAGGTGGTTAACGACCTGCCGCTGGGCCGTAACATCGACGAAATGCTGCGTATGGTAGACGCCCTGCAGTTCCACGAAGAGCACGGCGAAGTCTGCCCGGCGCAGTGGGAAAAAGGAAAAGAAGGTATGGCCGCCTCTCCGGAAGGCGTTGCAAAATACCTGACCGAAAACGTTTCCAGCCTGTAATCGGCACGCGTTTTAATAAAAGGCTCGCTCAGGCGGGCCTTTTTTGTTAGCGGCGTCAAAATTTAAGAAAATGACCCGCCGATATTTGTGACCAGAGATACACTTCTGGCGAAAAAATTCGCTCTACCTCTCACTTTTTCTCTGGCAAATTTCAGCGTCAAAATACAAAGCCTTCATAACAGACTGAAAAACATATAAATTATTTATATCGTTTTCTGCCGGTACTTTGCCGGCGATGTGATCCCCATCAATATTTAAAACCGCGGATGTGATCTCATCCATCATTTTCATCAATGTATTTGGTCATGATTTAACTCAGGAACAGGAATACGTTCAGGAGCTGAGGATGGAAATTATTTTTGACCCGTCGTTAATCGCCCTTAAGCAGAATATTTCCCGTGCGGAAGAGGCCATCGAACTGGCGGGTTCATTACTTGCCAGGCGCCAGATTTGCAGCGCCGAATATGTCAACGAGATGCTGACGGTATATGAAGATTTTGGCGCCGCCATCGTGATAGATGACGGGATTGCCATGCCGCATGCCCGGCCGGAAAAAGGGGCATTACAGACCGGGTTCTCACTTGTCACCACCGCCACGCCAATCTCCTTCGGCCACGATGAGTTCGATCCGGTTTCCGTGGTCATCGCGATCGCCGGCGCCGATGCTGACAGTCATATCAAAATGATCCAACTGATAGCCTCGCTGATCGAGTCAGATATTGTGACCTTTCTTCAGCAGGAAAATGACGTTAATTCAGTCTTACATTTCATTCAAAAACAAATGGAGTAGTCATTATGTTAGTTATCAGAACGGTTTGTGGTAACGGTATTGGCAGCTCATTGATGGCTGCGAATAATGTGAAAAAGATCTGTGACGAATTAGGCATCAAAGCGGACGTCGCCTCGGTCGATTTTGCTAACGCCGTCGGGGAAAAAGCCGACCTTTACGTCACGATAAAAGAACTGGCAAATCAATTTCCGGCCCACTGTCATGTCGCCATCATTCGCAGCTACGTCCATAAAGCGAAGATCGCCGAGGATATTACCGACGCGCTGATGAAAATTGCTGCGACTCACTCTTAATCAGCATAGAGGGAACGACCATGCAGGCTATTCTTAGTTTCTTAACGGAAATATTCAGTCAACCCGCCTTTTTAATGGGGCTTATCGCCTTTGTTGGTTTAGTGGCGCTGCGCTCCCCCGGTAACAAACTGCTTACCGGCACATTAAAGCCGATTTTAGGCTATTTGATGTTGAGCGCTGGGGCAGGCGTTATCGTTGCCAATCTCAATCCGCTGGGCGGTATTATCGAGGCCGGATTTAATATCCGCGGCGTTATTCCGAACAATGAAGCCATTGTCTCCGTCGCCCAGAAAATGCTGGGCGTGGAAACCATGAGTATTTTACTGTTAGGCTTTATTTTCAATCTGATTATCGCCCGCTGTACCAAGTATAAATATATCTTTCTGACCGGCCATCATTCGTTCTTTCTCGCCTGCCTGTTCTCCGCCGTTCTGCAGGCGGCGGAGTTCCAGGGCTGGATGTTGATCCTGATCGGTGGATTCCTGTTGGGCTCATGGTCGGCCATCTCCCCGGCCATCGGTCAGCGTTACACCAGGCAGGTAACCGAAGACGGCGGGATCGCCATGGGCCATTTCGGCTCTCTCGGCTACTACCTCTCGGCATGGATCGCCAGCCGGACCGGCAATCCGGCAAATTCCTTCGCCGATACCGAAATTTCAGAAAAGTGGGGCTTTCTGCGCGATACCACGGTCACCACCGGTATCGTGATGTTTGTTATCTACTTTGTCTGCAGCGCTGTCGCCGGGTCGGCGTACCTGAGCACCATCACCGACCAAAACATGCTGATCTTCTCGGTGCTGACCGGTCTGCAGTTCGCCGTTGGCGTAGCCATTGTCTATAACGGCGTGCGGCTGATCCTCGGCGATCTGGTGCCGGCGTTCCAGGGCATCAGCCAGAAGCTGATCCCGGACTCCATCCCGGCCGTTGACTGCGCGGTGTTCTTCACCTTTAGCCCCACCGCGGTGGTAGTGGGATTCATCAGCTCCTTTGTGGGCGGGCTGGTCGGGATGCTCTTGCTCGGCGGGCTGGGCATGGCGCTGATTATTCCCGGCATGGTGCC
Source organism: Klebsiella sp. MS 92-3 (assembly GCF_000195655.1). Taxonomy (NCBI): domain Bacteria; kingdom Pseudomonadati; phylum Pseudomonadota; class Gammaproteobacteria; order Enterobacterales; family Enterobacteriaceae; genus Klebsiella; species Klebsiella sp. MS 92-3. The sequence continues at coordinate 71,208 of NZ_GL882816.1, read as the reverse complement.
GCACTTCTTCTGCGGCGGCACGTCCGGCGTCTTCGCCGACAAACTGGGCGGTAAGCGCGGATGTATCATCGCCTCCTTTATCGGCGGGATCTTCCTCGCCTTCCTGCCGGCGATGCTGCTGCCGGCGCTCGGCAACCTCGGGTTTGAAAACAGCACCTTCGCCGATTTCGACTTCGCGGTATGGGGCATCATTATCGGGAATGCGTTCACCCAGTTTGGTCAGATCACTATCTATCTGATTTGTCTGGCGCTGCTCGTCGCGCTGCTGGCGCCTTTCTGCTTCCGTCACGTCCAGGTGGTGGGCAACACGCTCAGCTATGAGGAGCTGACGGCGAAGCAGAAAAATGAATAAGCGAGGTCATTTTTCCCGGCGGGAGGGCCACGCTTTCCGCCGCTGACAAATAATCAGGAGTGGTTATGGCTATTTTGTCCATTGGATTTGCTTGTTTCGATCAGTTTTTCTTTCTCAATGAATGGCCCCAGGAGAATACCAAAAACTTTTGTCATGATTTTATTGAAAGCGGCGGCGGTCCGGCGGCCAATGCGGCCTGGCTGCTGGGATTATGGGGCGAGGAGGTTTATTACATTGGTCATCTGCAGCAGGACCTTTACGGTCAGCGCATTATCGATGAGTTTGCCGAGGCAGGGGTGGATACCAGCCAGGTGGTTTTCTCCGATGACATGATCACCCCGCTGGCCTCGGTGCTGGTCAATCGCTTAACGGGTTCGCGGACAATTATTACCCGCAAGATGCAAACGCCGCCTTCCCTGACCTACGAGCAAAAGCTCAAACTGGACGACCTCGCCGAGCGACTGATTGCCAGCGAGGAGCCGGTCACCATTTTAATTGACGGCCATGAGGCGGAAATCAGTGAATATTTAATTAAGAAACTGCCCAACGCCAGGGTCGTGATGGACGGCGGGTCACTGCGCGCCAGCAATATTAAACTGGCGGCCTGGACTGACTATTTTGTAGTGAGCGAACATTTCGCCCGCGATTATATGAGCTATCGCTCACTGAGCACCGAAGCAGAAATTAAAGCGGCCCTGATTGAGTTGAATAAAATTTGCCGCGGTGAAGCATTTATTACCCTTGGCGAAAAAGGCTGCGCTTTTTTAAAAAGCGGTATGCTGCAGATCGTCCCGTCCTGGCTGTGCAATGCCGTTGATACCACCGGCGCCGGGGATGTATTTCACGGCGCCTTCACCTATGGCGTCCATTACTCATGGCATATCGATAACATTATTTTATTTGCCAGCCTGACCGCCGCCATTTCTATTGAGAAAAAAGGGGTTCGGGAATCGATGCCGGACCTGGCGGTCGTCCACCACTCGTTAAATAGCTACGAGAGAAACTTAACGCAATATTTTGAAGAATAACTGCATTTAATAAATATCAAGAGGTGAATATGTTAGTGTCGATGAAGGACATGCTTCAGCATGCCCTGCGGGACGGCTACGCCGTCGGTCAGTTCAACATTAATAATCTGGAATGGGTCGGCGCCGTATTAAGCACCGCCCAGCAGTGCCGCTCACCGGTTATTTTGGGGGTGTCCGGCGGCACGGTTAAGCATATGCTCGGGTTAAAATGTATTCATGACATCGTGGTTAACGCCATGGAGTATTTGCATATTGATGTTCCGGTGGCGCTGCATCTGGATCACGGCACTACCCAGGAGGCCTGCGAAGCGGCGATCGCCGCCGGCTTCAGTTCCATTATGTTTGATGGCTCGCATCTGCCGTTCAGGGAAAACCTGGCCATTACCCGCCACCTGGTGACGCTGGCCCACAGCAAAGGTATCTCTGTGGAGGCCGAACTGGGGACCATCGCCGGCAGTGAAGACGGCATTGTCAATTCCGAAGTCATCTACGCCGATCCGCAGGAGTGCTACACCCTGGTGACAGAAACCCAGGTGGATTGCCTCGCCGCCGCGCTGGGCTCCACCCATGGTCTGTATAAAGGTAAAGCCCGGCTGGGATTTACCGAGATGAAAGCCATTGCCGAGCAGGTGAAGGTTCCGCTGGTGCTGCATGGCGGCACCGGAATTGCCGATGAGGATATGCGCCGGGCGATTGCCTGCGGCACCGCCAAGATTAACGTTAATACCGAAAATATGTACGCCTGGTGCCAACAGGTGAAAGCAATTTTCGCCGCCGACACCGGGCACGATGTGAACGATCCGCGGAAAGTCATCGCCCAGGGACTGCAGCCGGTACGCGAGATGATTGCCCGCCGCATAGCGCTCTTTGGCTCAGAGCAGCGCTATTGACGCCGGGCCTGCGGCTGAAACCACCCCCCCCCCCCCCCCCC
>NZ_GL882816.1:63017-68808 GCF_000195655.1 Klebsiella sp. MS 92-3 | reverse complement strand
GGGGGGGGGGGGGGCGTCAGGTATCAAAAGGCAAAGCAGGAACAGCCCAGCACGCCCCAGAAGGCCTGCTCGTCAGAGACCGGAATCGACGACTTACGCGCAATATCATGCTGATGGCCGTGGACGCCACAGCTACCGCAGCACTGGTGCATCTGCACTATGGCGCCGATTTTAGCCGTCGCCGGCGGAGCGGAACGGTAATGGCCCGGGACCTTCACCACCGGCGACCACTCCGGCAGCACCGGAATAGGCGGCGGCGCCAGCGGCGAGAAGTGACCAGCGGCGTAGACCACTTTGCCGTCAACCACCGTCAGCACCGACTCAATGCCTTTGATCTCCTCTTCCGCGACGCTGAAGTAGTCTTTCGACAGCACCACCAGATCGGCAAGCTGACCGGCGGCCAGACGGCCTTTCTTGCCCTGCTCGCTGGAGAACCAGGCGCTGCCCGCCGTCCACAGCTCCAGCGCGACATCGCGCGGCAGGCGGTTGGCGTCGTCATACATCGCCATCCCGCCAACGGTGCGCCCGGAGACCAGCCAGTACAGCGCGGTCCACGGGTTATAGCTGGCGACGCGGGTCGCATCGGTGCCCAGCCCCACCGGCACGTCCAGCGCCAGCATCTTTGCTACCGGCGGGGTATGTTTCACCGCCTCTTTGCCGTAGCGATCGACAAAATATTCGCCCTGGAAGGCCATCCGATGCTGCACCGCAATACCGCCCCCCAGCGCCTTCACCCGCTCAATGTTACGCTCGGTAATGGTCTCGGCATGATCGAAGAACCAGTGCAGGCCATTAAACGGGATATCGCGGTTCACCTTCTCAAACACGTCCAGCATCCGGCTGATGGAGTCATCGTAGGTGGCATGCAGGCGGAACGGCCAGCGATGCTCCACCAGATGGCGTACCACCCGCTCCAGCTCATCCTCCATGCCTTGCGGCAGATCCGGCCGCGGCTGCAGGAAATCTTCAAAATCCGCCGCCGAAAATACCAGCATCTCGCCGGCGCCGTTGGCGCGATAGAAGTCAGTCCCCTGCCCCGGCTTCAGCATGTCGGTCCAGCGTTCGAAATCCTCCAGCTCCTGCTTCGGCCGCTGAGTAAACAGGTTGTAGGCGATGCGCACGGTCATCTGATCTTTCGCGTGCAGCTGTTCGATAATTTCGTAATCTTCCGGATAGTTCTGGAAGCCGCCGCCGGCGTCGATGGCGCTGGTCAACCCCAGTCGGTTCAGCTCGCGCATAAATTGACGGGTGGAGTTCACCTGCAGATCCAGCGGCAGCTTCGGCCCCTTGGCCAGCGTAGCGTAAAGGATCATGGCGTTCGGTTTGGCGATCAGCATCCCGGTCGGGTTGCCGTGGCTATCGCGGACGATCTCGCCGCCCGCCGGATCCGGCGTCTCTTTGCTATACCCCACGGCTTTCAGCGCCGCACGGTTCAACAGCGCGCGATCGTAGAGATGGAGCACAAACACCGGCGTATCAGGCGCCGCCTCGTTCAGCTCTTCCAGGGTCGGCATCCGCCGCTCGGCGAACTGAAATTCGCTCCAGCCGCCGACCACCCGCACCCACTGCGGGGACGGCGTGCGATCCGCCTGATCCTTCAGCATTCGCAGGGCATCCGCCAGCGAGGGGACGCCCTCCCAGCGGAGCTCAAGGTTGTAGTTCAACCCACCGCGGATCAGGTGCAGGTGAGAATCGTTGAGGCCCGGGATCACCGTATGCCCTTTGAGATCGACGATTTGCGTCCCCTCGGCGGCAAAGCTCATGATCCGATCGTGACTTCCGGTGGCAACAATTTTTCCGTCGGCGATGGCCACGGCTTCCGCCAGGGGATTCGCACGATCGAGGGTATGAATCTGACCGTGGGTCAGAATCAGTGTGGCAGTTTGCGACATAACGCACTCCTTGAGGAGGCTGACTCAGTTTTTCTTCAACCAGCCAGCAAACAGGCGGGTCACGATGGGCATCCAGAACCAGACCACCAGCGCAACCACGCAGGCATCATTGATGAGGTGCAGCAGCAGGCTCCCCTTAAGCGACGGCAGCAGCATGCCGGTCACCGCAGGCACCAGGTTGGTGCTGGGGAAAATCACCAGCAGGGTGATCAGAAACTGTTTCCAGCGCCGCGGCTGGCGTACGTTCACCGTCGGCGGGGTAAACCAGAAGGCCGGTTCAGTCCGCACCTCAGTCCGATCGCCTTCCGTCAGCAGTGGGGCAATCTCAGCCACCAGTTGCCGACGGGTTTCCGACTGCGTCCAGGCGTAGAGGTGCTCCAGGGTATCGAAGCGGATTATGACGCTCCACAGATTCTGCCCTGCGGCGGGCCGGATCACATTCGCCCCAAGATGGCCGGGAAATTCTGCCGCAATGGGCATAATTTTACCGAGCCACTCTTCGTAGCGCTGGCTGTGTTGCGGATCGAGCAGATGGCTGATAACCAGGGTCACCGATTTTTGCTGCGCCATGACGAGTTCCTTGCTTCAGGGAAATGGCCGGTTTTCTCCTGCCACTCTCCATAAATGATCTGACACAACATCCTTCATGCTGCGTTGAAGCGGCAGGCGGGCACGTCCCCGTGAACTTGAATAAATTCAGTAGCTGGGGACGGACAAACGCAGCCAACAACGCAGCAGCCTGAAGGATGGAGTGATTTACGCTTTACGCTCCGGCGCGCCATGCACCATGGTATAAGCGTAATCCACGCCCATCCCGTAGGCGCCGCTGTGTTCGCGCACCAGGTCCATTACCGCATCGTAGGTCGCTTTGCGCGACCAGTCGCGCTGGTACTCCAGCAGCACCTGCTGCCAGGTCACCGGCACCGCCCCCGCCTGCACCATCCGGTCAATAGACCGCTCATGGGCGTCGACAGAGGTGCCGCCGGAGGTATCCGTCACCACATAGACCTCGTAGCCCGCCTCCAGCGCCATCAACGCCGGGAAAGTCAGGCAGACTTCGGTCCACAGAGCGGAGATCACCAGCTTTTTACGGCCGGTCGCTTTCACCGCTGCCACAAACGCATCGTCTTCCCAGGAGTTCATGGAGGTACGTTCAATCGGCTTGACGTCAGGATGCACGGCCAATAATTCCGGCCAGATATAGCCGCTAAAGCTTTTGGTCTCTACGGAGGTATAAATCACCGGTACATTAAAAATTTTGCCCGCTTTCGCCAGCGCCACGGTGTTATTTTTCAGGGTCTGGCGATCGATATTCGCCACGCCAAAGGACATTTGCGGCTGATGGTCAATAAAGATAAGCGCGGAATTAGTGGGATCGAGTAGTTCACGAATAGACATTAAAATACATTCTTAATCAATTAGTTAAAAAGATGACATGATGGTTAATGCGTCGTGTGGATCCTGACTGATAAAGCATGGTGAGTATAGCCAGTTATTTCTAACAAGTTATTAAGGATTTTTTATGGTTTATATTTTTTGCCGCGACCAGGATTTATTCACGCCTGTTTTAATCAAATTTTTACGCCAAACTGTTCTGATTTATTCACTGGCTTTGATTATTGCGCTTAGGTACAACAGAGAAAACAAATTAATGGATAGCTTCATATGCGCGTAAACTTTGATGTTTTGATGATCCTTGATGCCCTTGACCGCCACGGCTCCTTCGCCACCGCCGCGGAGTCGCTGTATAAAACCCCCGCCGCTCTGAGCTATATGATCCAGAAGCTGGAGAGCGATCTGAACATCGTGCTGTTGGATCGTTCCGGCCATCGGGCAAAATTTACCGATACCGGGCGGCTGATGCTGGAGAAGGGGCGACAGCTTTTAAGTGCCGCCAGAGATCTGGAAAAGCAGGCCCAGCAGCTGAGCGCGGGCTGGGAGCGAGAGCTAGCCATCGCCCTTGACGCCTCATTTCCCTTTTCGGCCCTGCTGCCGCTGATCGCCGAGTTTTACGCGCAAAACCCACAGACGCGACTGAACTTCAGCCATCACACCCTCGCCGGTTCGTGGGAAGAGCTGACCCATCATGGGGCGGATATTATCCTCGGCGCCATCAATGAGCCGCCCACCTCCGCGGAGTGGTCATGGCAAACCCTCGGCGCGTTGGATAACATCTTCGTCGTCGCCCCCCATCACCCGCTGGCTCAGGCGAAGGAGCCACTGGCCAATAAACAGCTCAGCCAGCATCGGGCCATCGTGATCCGCGACAGCGCCCGCTATTGCCATCCGCTCAACAGCAATCTCCTCGACGAGCAGCCGCAAATCGGCGTCGATGATTTCGCCAGTAAAGTCGAACTATTGTGCGCCGGGCTGGGCTGCGGCTTTCTGCCGCGCCATATCGCTCGCCCGTGGCTGGTAAAAGGCAGTCTGGTGGAGAAAAGCGTCGCCTGCTGGCGGGAAAAGGATATTACCTATATGGCCTGGCGCAGCGGGAATGATGGGCTGGCTCAGCGCTGGTGGCGGGAGGCGCTCCTCCGCGGCGACCTGCTGAGCCAGCTCTACCATTAACGGCCGGACCAGACGTTGGCGGAGATGGCCGGGAGGGTCAGCACCCCGTCCTGGAAGGCGCCGGCGCCCTCCTGCAGCGTCCACCCGGCCACGTTCAGCAGCGGGGAATCTTCGATAACCACCTCGCAGGCTTCCCCGCGGTTAATCGCCACCAGCACCCGCTGCTGTTTGTAGACGCGGACAAACACCACCACGTTATCCTCGGCGTAAATCACCTGACAGCCGCCGTAGCGCAGCGCCTGGTGGGCCTTACGCAGTTTCGCCATCCGCTGATACAGCGCCAGCAGCTGGGTATCCTGCAGCGCCGGATCCCACGGGAACGGTTTGCGGCAGAACGGATCGTTATTGCCATCCACGCCCACCTCGTCGCCATAGTAGATGCACGGTACCCCCGGCCAGCTGAACAGCCACACCACCGCCAGCGGCAGGCGCGCTACGTCTTTGCCAAGAAGAGATTTAAAACGCGCCGTATCATGGCTGTCGAGCTGGTTGAACATCCGCAGCTGCTGCTGATGCGACAGCCCGGCGCGATAATTATCCATCCACACCATACAGGTCTGGGCGTCTATTTTCTGCGGATCGTAAGAGATATCGGTATTGGCGAGGAATCCCCAGATCGGGAAGGTGAAGCCGCGATAGTTCATCGCCGCGTCTTCGGCATCCGCCTGCAGCCACTGGCGCGCGTCGCCAAAATGTTCGCCAAAGACAAAAGCTTCCGGCTGCGCTTGCTTCGCTGCCTGGGTAATGCCGGCGATATGCTGCAGGTTATTCCGCGCCCCGCCGCCTTCGCCCAGCATATGCACCACGTCAAGACGCCAGCCGTCCATGCTCCATGGCGCCTTCAGCCAGTGGCGTACGATACTGTCTTCACCGGCATAGATCTCGTTGACCAGGCTGGTCGACCGATAGTCGAGCTTCGGCAGACTGGCATAGCCCAGCCAGTTGTGCGCCTGCCCCTCCTCTGAGAAGGTAAACCAGTCGCGCCACGGGGAGTCCGGATCGTGGCCGGCGCCGCCGCTGCCCTGCTGGTGACGGTCGAACCAGGGATGGGAATCGCCGGTATGGTTGAACACGCCGTCGAGGATCATGCGCATTCCCGCCCGCTGGGTGTTGTGGCGCAGCCGGAGCAGCGCCGCGTCGCCGCCAAACTGCGGATCGACTCGCCGATAATCCTCGGTATCGTATTTATGCACGCTGGGGGCGGCGAAAACCGGGTTCAGATACAGAGCGGTTACGCCGAGCTGCTTCAGGTAGGGAAGTTTTTCGCTGATGCCGTCGAGATCCCCGCCGTAGAACGTCGACCCCCCCCCCCCCCCCCCCCGCGGGGGGGC
>NZ_GL882816.1:52513-62928 GCF_000195655.1 Klebsiella sp. MS 92-3 | reverse complement strand
GGGGGTTCGTCCCACGCCTTGCGCACAATCTCCCGTCCCGCCGCGTGATGGTAATAGACCGCATCCTGGTCGGCGTCACGCGCGGCGCTGCGGGCAAAGCGATCGGGGAAAATTTGATAGAACACCTGATCGGCCACCCACTGCGGGCCGGCGTCCGGCAGGTCAATGGCGAACTGCTCCAGTCGGGCCGGCGGGAATCGGGTGAAGCCTTGTGGCGTAAACCAGCGCTGATGGTCGGCCCACAGCAGCTTAAAGCTGTAGCGGCGGCGCGGCTGGCCGCTGGCGAGAGAGATTTCGCCGCGCCATGCCACCACGCCTGGCTGCGGCGCCTGGCGGAGCCGCTGCATCGGCAGCGACAGCTCTTCGTTATCCTCTTCCGCGCGCAGCGTGATCCGCTGCGGCAGCGACTCACCGCTTAACCACAGAGTAATAAACAGTCGGTCCTGTTGCACCTTGATAAAGGGTGTAACCGGAAGGTGCCATGCCTTCAACATCGTGAATCCTCATTGTGCAGAATGGGCACACCTTGCCATAGCCGCCGGGCGCAGAACTCATCATCTCAGAACTTTTTGGGGGAGGATAACGGGGGAGGACGCGGGACCGCAAGCCGCCCCGGTCGCGCGATGCTGACCGGGGCGATGTCGATTACTGAGCCTGCGCCAGGCGGCGCTCACGGCGGGTCTTAAAGACCCAGCCGAGCAGCAACAGCGCAATCCACGCCATACCGACGTACAGCGAGATGCGGGTGTCCGGATGATAGCCGATAAGGGCGATAATAAAGGCCAGGAACAGCAGGCCGATCACCGTGGTCAACACCCCGCCAGGGACTTTGAATTTCAGCGCCTTAACCTCTTCGGGCGACAGACGGCGGCGGAAGGCTATCTGTGACAGCAGGATCATAATCCACACCCACACCGTGGCGAAGGTGGCCAGGGAGGCGATCACCAGGAAAACGTTCTCCGGCATGATGTAATTTAGGTATACCGCAAACAGCAGCGCAATGGTCATCACCATCACCGTCACCCACGGAATACCGCGACGCGACGTTTTAGCGAACACCTTCGGCGCGCTGCCCTGCTCAGCCATGCCGTGCAGCATACGGCCCACGCCGAACACGTCGGAGTTAATCGCCGACAGCGAAGCCGTCAGGACCACGAAGTTAAGAATACTGGCCGCGAAGGTAATGCCCAGATGCTGGAAGGTCAGGACGAAGGGGCTGCCGTCGGTTCCCACCTGATTCCACGGGTAGATGGACATAATGACGAACAGCGTGCCGACGTAGAACACCAGAATGCGCATCGGCACCGAGTTGATGGCGCGCGGAATGGATTTCTCCGGGTCCTTCGCCTCACCGGCGGTAATGCCGATGATTTCGATGCCGCCGTAAGCGAACATCACCATCTGCAACGACATAACCATTCCCAGCCAGCCGTTGCTGAAGAAGCCGCCGTTGCTCCACAGGTTATGAATCCCCGTCGGCTGGCCGCCGTTGCCGATCCCCCAGATAATGATGCCGAACCCGGCGAGGATCATGATGATAATGGTGGCCACTTTGAAGAACGAGAACCAGAACTCCAGCTCGCCAAACACCTTGACGCTCATCAGGTTGACGGCGCAGATGATCAGCACCACGCTGAGCACCCAGATCCAGTGCGGCACCGTCGGGAACCAGACGCCCATGTAGATGCCGAAGGCGGTAACGTCGGCGATGGCGACGATCAGGATTTCAAAGCAGTAGGTCCAGCCGGTGATATAGCCCGCCAGTCCGCCGAGGTTTTCCTGGGCATAGCGGGAGAATGAGCTGGCGGCAGGGTTATGCACCGACATCTCACCGAGCGCCCGCATAATGATATATGCCGCGACGCCGCCGATAATGTAGGCCAACAGTACGCTGGGTCCGGCCATTTTAATGGCGTCGGCCGAGCCGTAAAAAAGCCCGGTGCCGATGGCGGAACCCAGAGCCATAAAGCGAATGTGCCGGGTGCTTAGCCCGCGCTTAAGCTTGTTACTACTTTCCATCGTGGTTTTTCAATGCCGTTTAACACAAAAAATAAAAAACCACGGAACCCGAAGTCCCGTGGTTAAACGCTTGTCCTCACCGCCGGTTAATGCGCGCTGGAAGTCACCTGACGTCCGGCTGCGCGATCCCAGATCACCGCGAGAATGGTCATCACGGCGGTGGGCATCAGCCAGGCCAGGCCCTGCTCCGCCAGAGGCAGACGCGCGGTCCAGTCCGGCAGAATCGCGGCAAATGCCGATGACTTAATCCCGTCAATGATACCAAACATCAGGCTGATAAACATGGCCGGCGCGATAACGCGGGACGAATTATGCCACCAACTGCGGGTAAAGCTTAATACAACCAGTGCGATACACGGCGGATAGATAGCGGTCAGCACCGGAATCGATACCTGGATCAGATGGCTAAGGCCCAAATTGGAGACCGCCATGGAGAACAGGCCGAGAACAAAGACCAGCGTGCGATAGGAGAACGGCAGATACTGGGCAAAGAACTCAGCGCAGGCGCAGGTCAGGCCCACCGCCGTCACCAGGCAAGCGATGAAGATCAGCGCCGCCAGCAGGAAACTGCCCGCCCCGCCGAAGGTGTGCTGCACGTAGGCATGGAGGATCGCCGCGCCGTTGGCGGACTGATCCACGAGAGTAGCGCTGTCAGAGCCCAGACGGAACAGCGCCAGATACAGCAGGGTCAGGCCGACGCCCGCCATCAGGCCAGCCCAGACGGTATAACGGGTCAACAGACGCGCTTCGCTGACGCCGCGTGAGCGAGCGGCATTAACAATCACGATGCCGAACACCATCGCGCCGAGGGTATCCATGGTCAGGTAGCCGTTGACGAAGCCATTGGAGAATGGCGCCGTACGATACGCTTCCAGCGCGTCGCTGATCGGGCCCGCTGGCCAGATGATGGCGGCGACCGCCAGCACAATCAGGGCGATAATTTTCAGCGGCGCAAGGAAATTGCCCACGGTGTCCAGCAGTTTGCCCGGATAGAGGGAGACCAGAATCACCAGCGCGAAGTAAATAACGCTGTAGATCAGCAGCGGCAGCGGGCCGTCGCCGGTCAGCGGGGCAATACCGACTTCAAAGGAGACGGTCGCGGTACGCGGCGTCGCGAACAGCGGTCCTACCGCGAGATAGCACACCACCGCCAGCAGGATACCGGCCACTTTACCAATCGGGGTGCTCAGGCTTTCAACGCCGCCGCCGACTTTCGCCAGCGCCACCACCGTCAGCACCGGCAGACCCACCGCAGTGATCAGGAAGCCGATCGCCGCCGTCCAGACGTGCTCGCCCGCCTGTAAGCCAACCATCGGAGGGAAAATAATGTTGCCTGCGCCAACGAACAACGCGAAGGTCATAAAGCCCAACGCTATGATGTCGCGAGATTTTAACTGATGGGTCATAAATTCATTACTGCCTGTGGATGTGGTGTTGTAAAAAAATGGAAAAATACCGCGCTCCCCTCTCAGGGACGATACAGCGGCCATTGCCGGTAAACTCAGCGAGATATGCTCCCGAAGCGGCGTGGGAAAGAATTGTTTTTGGTATTACCACGCAAAAGCAGTCTGTCATCGACTGCGCAGGCGCAATTTAAACGCTTATAACGTTTTAAAGCAAGGCACGATCGCAAAAGCAGATGATTATGCTGGTTATGTCTTTAACACCAGAATCATTTACCATATTGATAGAAAACCCGTGGCTTATCATGCGAACAAAAAAGCAGCGCACGCTCATTAAATAGGCGAGAAAAAACGACTGCCAATGAAAATGACCAGCTGAAGCTGGTCATTGGCAAGATAAACTGACAGCGCGTCGATCAGGCGTCATTTTTGGCAATTAATCGTTCCGGGAGCAGGAAGCTAAAGCGGGTTCCCTTGCCCACCGTGCTGTCGATTTCCAGCCGGCTGTCATGATGGTTAACCGCGTGTTTGACGATCGCCAGTCCCAGGCCACTGCCCCCCGTTTGCCGGGAACGGGCTTTATCCACCCGATAAAAACGCTCGGTCAGACGGGGAATATGCTCCGGCGCAATGCCTGGCCCGTTATCCTCGACGCTGAACAGCGCTCCCTGCGGGGTTCGCTGCCAGCTGACGCGAATTTCGGTCCCCGGCGGGGTGTGGTTCACCGCGTTATAGACCAGGTTGGAGATGGCGCTGCGCAGCTGCTCCTCATTACCCAGCACCTTGAGCTGCTCATCGACGGTGAAGATCAGCGTCTGTTTCTCCTGGCTGAGAGTTTGCGCCTCGCGCTCCACCACCCGCAGCATCATCGGCACGTCGATGCGATCATTCATCGCCAGCGCCGGCGCGGCTTCAATACGCGACAGCGTCAGCAGCTGCTTCACCAGGCCTTCCATACGTTGAGTTTGCTCCCGCATGGTGTGCAGGGCTTTTTCTCGGGTCGCCCCCTCCAGCACCTGCTCCTGCATCATCTCCAGATAGCCCTGCAGCACCGTCAGTGGGGTGCGCAACTCATGGCTGACGTTGGCGAAAAAGTTCCGCCGCGCCCCTTCCAGCTGATGCATCTGCGTCACGTCGCGCGCCACCATCAGCCACTGCTTGTCGCTGTAGGGCATCACGCGAATTTCCAGATGACGGGCGTTATTCAGCACCAGATTGAGCGGCTTTGAAAAATCGCGCTGTTTCAGATAGTTGGCGAACTCAGGATAGCGCAGAAGGTTAAGAATGTTTTGGCCACTGTCGTCCGGCCAGCGCAGGTTTAGAATCTGCTGCGCCAGGCCATTACACCAGAAAATAGCCCCCTCTTCCGTGGTCAGGACGACCGCATCCGGCAGCGATTCCGCCCCGCTGCGAAAGCGTTTAATCAGGCTTCCCAGCTCGCGCCGACGCTTTTTATTACGCATCTGCATCTGATGCAGACCATACAGCAGCGGCTCCCAGCTGCCGCGTCCAGGCGGAGGAGTCATGCTCCGATCCACCCACAACCACCACGACAGGCGCATCAAATTCCAGAAATGCCAGATCAGCAAACCGGTCACTGCCGCCAGTAAAAACCACGGCAGATGACCCACAAACGCCCCCAGAATCAGGGCCGGAATACACGCTAAAAAGAGCTCCAGCGCCAGCCTTTTCCATGACAGCCGTTCCAGCACGGGTCACACTCCTGTCAAAATTCAGAAACGGGCGGAGAAACGATACCCCGTGCCGCGAACCGTTTGCACCATGCGATCATGGCCACTGTGTTCCAGCGCTTTGCGCAGGCGGCGAATATGGACGTCCACCGTGCGGTCTTCCACATAGACGTTGGTTCCCCAGACGTGGTTCAGCAGCTGCTCGCGGCTGTACACTCGCTCAGGATGGGTCATAAAGAAGTGCAATAATTTAAATTCCGTCGGCCCCATGTCCAGCGGACTGTCGCCGGTCATCACCCGATGCGACGAAGGGTCGAGGCTCAGACCCTGCATTTCGATCACCTCTTCCACCGCCATCGGCGAAATACGGCGCATCACCGCTTTGATTCGCGCCACCAGCTCTTTCGGTGAGAAAGGCTTGGTAATGTAGTCGTCCGCGCCGGTCTCCAGGCCGCGAACACGATCCTCTTCTTCTCCACGCGCGGTCAGCATCACAACCGGGATATCCCGCGTCATCGCCTCGCGCTTGAGCAACTTAATAAACTGCAGCCCCGAACCACCCGGCAGCATCCAGTCCAGGAGAATCAAATCAGGCCAGGGTTCATTGAGTTGATTCACCGCGCTGTCATAATCTTCCGCCTCGACAGGCTGAAAGCCATTTTGCTCCAGAACAAAGCAGACCATTTCGCGGATTGGAGCTTCATCTTCAACGACCAGAATTCTTCTCGCCATTATTTACCCTGTGTTTTTTAGCCATCAGTATAGAAGTGCGGCGTCATTATGCGTCACTTTTGTGACAGATTTATGAAAAAAATGACCGTCTGATGATCGGGTATTTTGAAGCACGACGCGGACTTACCCCTCACTAACAAGTGGTATACTGCCGCCCATGCTTTTTTCGCTAGGGAAGATTTATGCGCCTCCTTCACACCTCCGACTGGCACCTGGGCCAGAATTTTTACAGCAAAAGCCGCGCGGCCGAACACGACGCTTTTCTTACCTGGCTACTGGACCGCGCGCAGGAGCATGAAGTCGACGCCATTATCGTGGCTGGCGATATTTTTGATACCGGCTCGCCGCCGAGCTACGCCCGCGAACTGTATAACCGTTTCGTCGTCCAGTTGCAGCAGACCGGCTGTCGCCTGGTGGTGCTGGCGGGCAACCACGACTCGGTGGCGATGCTCAATGAATCCCGCGATATCCTCGCCTTCTTACACACCACCGTGGTGGCGAACGCCGGCTACGCGCCGATTGAGCTGCCGCTGCGCGACGGCACGCCGGGCGCCATCTTCTGTCCGGTGCCGTTTTTACGCCCGCGCGAGCTGGTGACCAGCCAGGCCGGTCACTCCGGTCGGGAAAAACAGCAGCAGCTGCTGCACGCCATCAGCGACTATTATCAGGAGCAGTATCAGCAGGCCTGCGCGCTGCGCGGCGATCGGCCGCTGCCCATCATTGCCAGCGGCCATCTGACCACCGTCGGCGCCAGCAAAAGCGATGCCGTCCGCGACATTTACATCGGCACACTGGATGCCTTTCCGGCGCAACACTTCCCCCCTGCCGACTACATTGCGCTGGGCCATATTCACCGGGCGCAGATGGTCGGCGGCTGCGAGCATATCCGCTACAGCGGCTCGCCGCTGCCGCTGAGCTTCGATGAAACCGGCAAAGCGAAATCGGTGCATCTGGTGAGCTTTAGCGAGGGGCGACTTAGCGCCGTGGAAACCCTGGAGGTGCCCGTGACCCAGCCGCTGGCAGTGATCAAAGGCGATCTGGCCGCCATCACCGCCCAGCTGGAGCAGTGGCGCGGCGTCGAGCAGGACCCGCCGGTGTGGCTGGATATCGAAATCACCACCGAGGACTATCTGCACGATATTCAGCGTCATATTCAGGCGCTGACGGAGGATCTGCCGGTGGAAGTGCTGCTGGTGCGCCGCAGCCGCGAGCAGCGCGAGAAAATACTGCTCAACGCCCAGCGGGAGACGCTCAGTGAACTGAAGGTGGAGGAGGTATTCGAGCGCCGGCTGGCGCTGACCGAAATTGACGATATGAAGCGCGCCCGGCTGCATGAGCTGTTCGCCCATACGGTGCATACGCTCACCGCGGAGGACGAAAACGCATGAAAATCCTCAGTCTGCGTCTGAAAAACCTCAACTCCCTGAAAGGGGAATGGAAGATAGACTTTACCGCCGAGCCGTTCGCCAGCAATGGCCTGTTCGCCATTACCGGCGCCACCGGGGCCGGGAAAACCACGCTGCTCGATGCCATTTGCCTGGCGCTCTATCATGAAACGCCGCGCCTGAATAAAGTCTCCCAGTCGCAAAACGACCTGATGACCCGCGATACCGCCGAGTGTCTGGCGGAAGTCGAGTTTGAAGTAAAAGGCATCGCCTACCGCGCTTTCTGGAGCCAGAACCGGGCCCGTAACCAGCCGGATGGCAATCTGCAGGCGCCCCGCGTCGAGCTGGCGCGCTGCGCTGACGGCAAAATCCTCGCCGATAAAGTCTCGGACAAGCTGGAGCAAACCGCGACGCTTACCGGCCTCGACTATGGCCGCTTCACCCGCTCGATGCTGCTTTCCCAGGGGCAATTTGCCGCCTTCCTGAACGCGAAGCCGAGCGATCGCGCGGAGCTGCTGGAGGAGCTGACCGGCACGGAAATCTACGGCCAGATTTCAGCCATGGTCTACGAACAGCACAAAGCCGCTCGCCATGCGCTGGAGAAGTTCGAAGCCCAGGCGGCGGGCATCGTCCTGTTGACGGAGGCCCAGCAGCAGGCGCTGCAGGAAAGTTTGCAGGTACTTACTGACGAAGAAAAAGCCCTGCTGGCCCAGCAGCAGAGCCAGCAGCAGCAGCTCCAGTGGCTGACCCGCCGCGACGAGCTGGCGCAGCAGCAGCAGCAGGCCGCCACCCGGCAGCAGCAGGCCCGCCAGGCGCTGGCGGACGCCGCCCCGGCGCTGGCGAAGCTTGAGCTGGCCCAGCCCGCCGCCCAACTGCGTCCCCTGTGGGAGCGCCAGCAGGAGCAGACGGCAGGCCTGGCGCAAACCCGGCAGCGGATCAGTGAAGTAAATGCTCGCTTACTTGCCAGCACGGCGCTGCGCGCGCGCATCCGCCAGGGCGCCTTGCGCGCTCAGCAGCAGCGTCAGGCTGAACTGGCCGATCTGGCGCAGTGGCTGGCCGCCCATGAGCGTTTCCGCTTATGGGGTCAGGAGATCGCCGGCTGGCGAGCGCAATTCTCGCAACTGACGCGGGATAAACAACAGCTAACGGCTCAGAGCCCCCGCCTGGACGCGCTACGCCAGAAGCTGGCCACGCTGCCAGCCAGCCCTATCACCCTGAGCGCGGATGACGTTGCCGCAGCGATAGAACAGCAAACCCAATCGCGGCCGCTGCGCCAGCGCCTGCTCTCCCTGCATGAACAGCATCAGCTGCTGCGCAAGCGTCTGCGCCAGAACGCCGAGAGCGTCCAGCAGGCGCAAGCGGAGCAGGTAAAACTTAACGCTACCCTGACGCTGCGCCGGGAACAATATAAAGACAAAAACCAGCACTATCTCGACCTGAAGGCGCTCTGCCAACGGGAAGAAACGATTAAAGACCTGGAAAGCTACCGCGACCGGCTCGAGGCGGGTAAGCCCTGTCCGCTGTGCGGCGCCTGTGAACACCCGGCGATTGAACAATACGCCTCGTTGACGCTCACGGATAATCAGCGCCGCCGCGATGCGCTGGAAAAGGAGGTCGCCGCGCTGAAAGAAGAAGGCCTGCTGATCCTCGGGCAGGTCAAGGCCCTGACGCAACAGCTTCAGCGTGACACCGAAGCGGCCGGGCGGCTCGCAGAGGAAGAGCAAGCGCTTACTAAAGCGTGGCAGGAGACCTGCGCCTCTCTGCACATCACGCGGGATATTGCGCAAGAGATAAACGACTGGATGCAGGAGCAGGAGCGCTACGAGCAGCAGCTCTATCAGCTCAGCCAGCGCCTGATGTTGCAGAGTCAGCTTAACGATCAGCAGGCGCTGGAGCGCCAGGCCGAGCAGCAGCTGGCGGCCACGCGCCAGGGACTGGAGAGCGCCCTGCAGGCCCTGGCCCTGAGCCTGCCGGCAGAAGGGACAGAAGCCGCCTGGCTGCACGCTCGCGAAAGCGAATTTGCCCAGTGGCAGGCGCAACAGACCCAACATGATGCCATTCAGCAGCAAATCGCTGCTCTGCGGCCACTGCTGGAGACGCTGCCGACCAGCGACGAGACAGAGGTTGAAGCTGAGTCGGCCATCCCGGACAACTGGCGCGAAATCCACGAGGAATGCCTGTCGCTGCACAGCCAGCTTGTCGCCCAGCAGCAGCAGGAAACCCAGGAAAAGGCGCGTCTGGACCAGTCGCAGGCGCAATTCACCTCCGCCCTGGCCGCCAGCCGCTTTAGCGATCGGGAGGCGTTCCTCGCCGCGCTGCTGGATGACGAGACCGCCCAGCGGCTGACGCAGTTAAAACAGACGCTGGAGCAGCAGCTTCAGCAGGCGGCCGCGCTCTGCGAGCAGGCGACCCGGCAACATGAGGCGCACCTGGCGCTGCGTCCGCAAGGGGTGGACGCTGACGTCCCCACCCTGCAAACCCAGCTGCACGCCCTGGCCCAGCGGCTGCGGGATAACACTACCCGCCAGGGTGAGATCCGCCAGCAGCTCAGGCAGGACGCAGAGAGCCGTCAACAGCAGCAGGCGCTGGGGCAGCAGATTGCAGAGGCGGCGCAGCTGGCGGACGACTGGGGCTATCTCAATTCGCTGATCGGCTCCAGCACCGGCGACCGGTTCCGCAAATTCGCCCAGGGGCTGACGCTGGATAATCTGGTCTGGCTGGCAAACCAGCAGCTCAACCGCCTGCATGGCCGCTATCTGCTACAGCGCAAGGCCAGCGAGGCGCTGGAGCTGGAGGTTGTCGATACCTGGCAGGCCGACGCCGTGCGCGACACCCGCACCCTCTCCGGCGGCGAAAGTTTCCTCGTCAGCCTGGCGCTGGCCCTGGCGCTGTCAGACCTGGTGAGCCATAAGACGCGGATTGACTCCCTGTTTCTTGATGAAGGCTTCGGCACCCTCGACAGCGAAACGCTGGACACGGCCTTGGACGCCCTGGATGCCCTTAACGCCAGCGGTAAGATTATCGGGGTGATCAGCCACGTGGAGGCGATGAAAGACCGCATTCCGGTGCAGATCAAAGTGAAGAAGATTAACGGCCTGGGCTATAGCCGGCTGGACAAAGCGTTTGCGGTGGAGTGAGGTCTGAATTATGGCGATGTCCCCCCCCCCCCCCCCCCCCCCCCCCCC
>NZ_GL882816.1:50456-52464 GCF_000195655.1 Klebsiella sp. MS 92-3 | reverse complement strand
CCCCCCCCCCGGGGGGGGGGGGCCGGGGTGCGGGGAAGCGGTTCAGGTCCCCTGGAGCGGCCACAGCCAGGCCGCGCCGCGTACCCCGCTGGAGTCGCCGTGCATCGCTTTGCGGATCGGCGTTTCACACTCGCCGCCGAAGACCCACTGCTTCACCAGGTCCGGCACCGTCTGATACAGCCGTTCGACGTTGCTCATCCCGCCGCCCAGCACGATAACGTCCGGGTCGAGGATATTCACCACGTGGGCCAGCGATTTCGCCAGCCGCTGTTCATAGCGGCTCAGCGCCAGTTCAGCCTTTTCGTCACCTTCTCCCACCAGGCGCATAATCTCGCTGCCGGTTAACCCTCGGCCGCTCAGCCGCTGATAGTCGGTGGCGAAACCGGTGCCGGAGATAAAGGTTTCGATACACCCCTGTTTGCCGCAGTAGCAAGGGACTTCCGCACGGTAGCGTAGCTCATCGTCGTTCATCCACGGCAATGGGTTATGTCCCCATTCGCCAGCGTTACCATTGCCGCCGATATGCGCCCGCCCGTTGAGCGCCACCCCGGCGCCGCAGCCGGTGCCGATAATCACCGCGAATACCGTTTGCGCCCCCGCCGCCGCGCCGTCCACCGCTTCCGACACCGCCAGACAGTTGGCATCGTTAGCCAGCCGGACTTCCCGCTCAAGGCGCAGGCTGAGGTCCTTATCAAAGGGCTGGCCGTTGAGCCAGGTCGAGTTGGCGTTTTTCACCACCCCGGTATAAGGCGAAATTGAGCCAGGAATGCCCATCCCCACGGTACCCTGCTGTCCGGTCGCCTGCTCGGCCATCGCCACCAGAGTGGCGATGGTCTCGATGGTTTGCCGGTAGTCCTGCCGCGGCGTGGGTAACCGGTGGCGAAACAGCTGCTCTCCCTGGTCGCTCAGGGCTATCACTTCGGTTTTTGTTCCACCTAAATCAATACCAATACGCACGCTCAGCTCCTCACCGATTAACAATGCAAGCATAGCGACAATTCGCTATCATGCCCGCCTGATTTAACGACAAAGCCGTGGAAATTATCATGCTGTGGTTCAAAAATTTAATGGTTTACCGTCTCAGCCGCGATATCGAATTGCGCGCCGAGGAGATGGAAAAACAGCTGGCCGAGCTGACATTTACCCCTTGTGGCAGCCAGGATATGGCGAAAACCGGTTGGGTGTCGCCGATGGGATCGCACAGCGACGCGCTGACGCATACGGCAAACGGCCAGATCATTATCTGCGCGCGTAAAGAAGAGAAGATCCTGCCGTCGCCGGTGATTAAGCAGGCGCTGGAGGCAAAGATCCAGAAGCTGGAAGCCGATCAGGGGCGCAAGCTGAAGAAGACCGAGAAAGATTCCCTGAAAGATGAAGTGCTGCACTCGCTACTGCCGCGCGCCTTCAGCCGCTTCAGCCAGACAATGATGTGGATAGACACCGTCAACGGCCTGATCATGGTCGACTGCGCCAGCGCGAAGAAAGCGGAAGATACTCTGGCCCTGCTGCGTAAAACCCTCGGCTCGCTGCCGGTGGTGCCGCTGACCCTGGAGAATCCGATTGAGCTAACGCTGACCGAGTGGGTCCGCTCCGGCACCGTGGCGCAGGGCTTCCAGCTGCTGGACGAAGCCGAGCTGAAAGCGATGCTGGAAGATGGCGGCGTGATCCGCGCCAAGAAGCAGGATCTGGTTAGCGACGAAATCGCTGTACACATTGAGGCCGGGAAGGTCGTCACCAAGCTGGCGCTGGACTGGCAGCAGCGTATTCAGTTTGTGATCTGCGACGACGCGTCAATTAAACGCCTCAAGTTCTGCGATGAACTGCGCGACCAAAACGAAGATATCGATCGGGAAGATTTCGCCCAGCGCTTTGACGCCGACTTTATCTTAATGACCGGCGAGCTGGCTGCCCTGATCCAAAGCCTGGTGGAAGGGCTCGGCGGCGAAGCGCAGCGCTAAGCGCCGCTTTCCTTCCTGCCGGGCAGGAAGGAAAAAACAACCCGGCGGCA
>NZ_GL882816.1:33738-50367 GCF_000195655.1 Klebsiella sp. MS 92-3 | reverse complement strand
AGAAAGGAAAAAACAACCCGGCGGCAGGCGCCGGGCGTCACGCTGGCTTACAGATAGCGGCACAGATAAGAGGTTGGCTCAGCCACCTGCAGATGAAATTCACTGTTGCCTGGCACATTGAAAACTTCGCCGGCAGCGTAAACTTTCCACTCAGTCTCACCCGGCAGCAGGACATTCAGCGCCCCGCTGACTACCGTCATCTCTTCCGGCTGCGCCGTACCAAAGGTGTATTCCCCTTCCGCCATCACGCCTACGCTGGCGCGACCGGTACTGCTGCTGGTGAAGCCAATGGATTTCACTTTTCCGTCAAAGTATTCATTGCTTTGAAGCATAAACAAGCCCTTCTGATCGTCGGTTAAAGGCTCAATATAGGGGGCGCTCCTTGCCCCTGTCACGTGAAATTAACACATTAGACCAATAGTTCTGCCGCCAGTCGGGAAACCAGCACATTCGACAGCAAAACCGGAACATCGAGGGCTTTTTGTAACACATCGCGATGATGCTGATAGTAACCGAGACAGTCGAGGACCAGCACGTCGGCGCCCTGCTCCAGCAGCGTTTTGCCGGCGGTTAATAGCTCGCTGTCGCTGCCGGTAAACGGATTGGCCAGCGCGTAGTATGGCGACTTTTCCAGCGAGAGCCACTTTTGCCGCTGCATGGGCATGATCTCTTCCACCGGCACGATCACCCCTACCTGGTGCCCATCGACGATCGATGCCACCAGCGGCGGGATGATCCGCTGCGGCTCAAGGAGGATCGCGTGGTGGGTGGTAAAACCGGTCAGCTGTTCGGAACTGAGCAGCAGGATCACATCATAATGTTGTCGATCCAGCATCGCGATCGCGCTGCGGACATCGCGTTCAATTTTCTGTCGCGACACCATCACCAACTGGTTATTACTGAGCAAGGTCAGGAGTCCTTTCTCGCCGTCACCTACGGCGTACTCGGCCATTACCTCGTCAGGCGTCATCTCGCCCAGCAGGCTGATGTGGGCGATCTGTTCTTCCCTGATATGTTCGGTCAGGAGCGGCAATACTCCCGCCAGCGGCACAACGCCGATGGTCAAAATTGCCATCGTTGCACTACTCATATCATGTACCTTTTCACAACCACTGCTTCAACACAGGCTTTCCACACACAGCATCCGCCCCCCTGGTGAGTAAAAATCAACCGTCGAGAAGCGTAGCAGCTCCACGCCGCGGTTGAATGTAAAGATTGCCGGGCGGCGGCGCCGTGCCTGAAAAATCCGTGTGTTAGATATTCATTAGTACGACTGATAAATAAAAAATGTGAGATACGCCCGATATTGCCAGCATGGCGGGCAATTCGGGCTCAGGGGGTTACGACTTGTCAGGATCTTCATAACGCCGTTTGGCATCCACGGCTTCCTGCTCGGTAGGATGTTCGCTGATAAGCGAATCAGGCTCAGGATAATCCGCACGGAGCTGGTACCAGGTCACCGTCTGACCCTGAGGACCTTTCTCTACCGCAACCACGCGCGCTTCTCTCGGATAGGGGGGCCTGTTTGGCATAGTTCTTCCTTCTTCTGGTAGCAGAACTATTAAGTATAGGCGCCCCTCGCCGCCTTAATGTAAGTAAATTCTTAACTTACCGGGGTTGCCGTCGCGCTGCACAGCATGGACATAATCTGCTCCACCACCCGATCCGGCGAGGCCGTGGCATCCACAATATGGTGGGCAGCGTCCCGGTATAACGCTTCGCGCTGCGCCAGCACCTCGCCCACTTCCTCGCGCACCGGTTTTCCGGTCAGCGTCGGCCGCTGTTCGGCTTTCGGGTAGGCTTCCAGACGGTCAATCAGCGCCGACACCGAGGCCTGCAGATAAATCACCACGCCATTCTCCCGCATAAACTGACGGTTACCTTCCGCCAGCACAATGCCGCCGCCGGTGGCGATTACCGTATTCGGCAGGGTCACGGCCTTCAGCGACAGGGTCTCCAGTTCGCGAAAACGCGCCCACCCTTCCGCCTGCACGATCTCAGCCACCGTCCGCTGCTCATGGGCCTGTAGCCGATGATCGGTATCGGAGAACTGAAAATGCCGCGCTCGCGCCAGCGCATGGCCGACGGTGGTTTTACCGCAGCCGCGTGGCCCAATAAGAAAGATAGGCTGTGTCATAACCGAAGACCCCCTGGTTCCGTCTGTCGCAAAAAAATGAAAACGAAAGCACGTATTATCGCTGTCTGTCCCGCAATGCATACGTAAAGAAAAAATTACACAACTTCTTTACACCCCATTACCACGGTGAGAAGAGGGGCTATTAATGTAAACTTATCATTGCATTTAGTGTTTAACCAGCTTTACTTTCCGCTTGGCCTTATTTTTTATCCACCGCTGGCGTAAACGGTAACACATTTATGCATAGCTTTACGAAGCAACATATTTACAACATCATGTTTCAGAAGCACCCTGATGCCTATTCGACAGTGTGACAGAGGAATGTAACATGCAATCTGAAGAACAACGCCTTATTGATGGACTGTTTTCCCGGCTGAAAGAGGCTGAGGCGCACAGCGCATCGCGCGATGCCAGCGCCGAGGAGCGGATTGCCCAACACGTGAGCGCGCAGCCGGCGGCCCCCTACTATATGGCGCAAACCATTCTTATCCAGGAAGCCGCGATTAAACAGCTTAACGATCGCATCCAGGCGCTGGAGAGTCAGGTCAGCCAACTGCAGGCGGCAAAGCCCAGCAGCGGCGGCTTCCTCTCCGGCCTGTTTGGCGGTGGCGGCTCGTCACGCGGTTCTGACCCTATCCCGGGCGCGGAGCAATATGGTCGCCCGCAGGCCAGCGCTCAGCCGCAGTATACGCCACCACCGCAGCAGAACTATGCCCCGCAGGCTGCCGCACGCGGCGGCGGCTTTATGGCGGGCGCGCTGCAAACGGCCGCTGGCGTGGCAGGCGGCGTGGTGCTGGGCAATATGCTGACCAATATGTTCAGCGGCTCGCACCCGCAGGAGATCGTCAATATCATCGAAGAGAAGCCGCAGCCTGATGTCGCCTCCGCGCAGGACAGCATCGCGCAGGACACCACCGCAGGTGACGATCCGTTCCGCCAGGGAGACGATCAGTTCCTTGCCGACAATACCTGGAACGACGACTTCGACGCCGGCTTTGGCGACGATGATTTTGGCAGCGATGACGATAGCTGGGTTTAACCCTGGCGACGCTTAACCGCCAGCAACCACTTCTCCAGCTCGGCGGCAAACTGTTGCCGATCGCGCTGCGATAAACTATCCGGGCCGCCGGTCTGAACGCCGCTGGCCCGTAATGTCTCCATAAAATCCCGCATTGTCAGCCGCTCGCGGATCGTCGCCTCGCTGTAACGTTCCCCGCGCGGATTCAGCGCCGCCCCGCCCTTCGCCAGCACCTCCGCCGCCAGCGGGATGTCGGCGGTGATCACTAAATCTCCCGCCGCGCACTGGCGAACGATTTCATTATCCGCCACGTCAAAACCCTGCTCAACCCGCAGGGTGCGGATGAAACGCGACGGCGGCACGCGCAGCGGCTGGTTCGCCACCAGCGTCAGCGGAGTCTGGGTCCGCTCTGCCGCGCGGAACAAAATCTCTTTAATCACGTTCGGACACGCGTCCGCATCCACCCAAATGGCCATGCCAGCTCCTGTTACCTGCAATAAGTGACGCCAATGTTACCTGCTTTTCTCCCCCAGGAAAGCGCCAGGATGGTAAGCTAATCAGATCGTAACGAAAAAAGCAGAGGGGAATGGTGATGGATAAGAAAATTGGCTTTATCGGCTGCGGCAATATGGGTAAGGCCATTCTGGGCGGGCTGATCGCCAGCGGTCAGGTACAGCCGGGACAAATCTGGGTCTACACCCCGTCGCCGGACAAGGTTGCAGCTCTGCGCGACCAGTATGGCATCAACGCCGCCGGCAGCGCCCAGGAAGTGGCGCAGATTGCCGATATCGTCTTCGGCGCGGTTAAACCAGGGATCATGACCAAAGTGCTGGGCGATATCGCCTCCAGCCTGAATAAAGAGTCGCTGGTGGTCTCTATCGCCGCCGGCGTTACGCTTGAGCAGCTGGCGCGCGCCCTTGGCCACGATCGCAAAATCATTCGCGCGATGCCGAATACGCCGTCGCTGGTTAACGCCGGTATGACCTCCGTCACGCCTAACGCCCTGGTGAGCAGCGAAGATGTTGCCGAAGTGCTGACTATTTTCCGTTGCTTTGGCCAGGCGGAGCAAATTGCCGAGCCGATGATCCATCCGGTGGTGGGGGTAAGCGGTTCGGCGCCGGCCTATGTCTTTATGTTTATCGAAGCGATGGCTGATGCCGCCGTCCTCGGCGGAATGCCGCGCGCTCAGGCCTATAAATTCGCCGCCCAGGCGGTGATGGGTTCCGCCAAAATGGTGCTGGAGAGCGGAGAACACCCAGGGGCGCTGAAAGATATGGTCTGTTCCCCTGGCGGGACCACCATCGAAGCCGTGCGCGTGCTGGAAGAGAAAGGGTTCCGCTCGGCGGTAATCGAAGCCATCACCCAGTGTATGGAAAAATCAGAGAAACTGAGCCGCTCCTGAAGCTGAGCTGGCGGGCTTCAAGCCCTGAGAGGTTAAAGAACAAGGGAGCGCGAGCGCTCCCTTTTTTTCAGGCTTTCTTCAGGCAGCTACTCATGAAGGTACTGCGTTCATCGCCCTTCAGTGATTTCGCCGTGGCCGCTTTGCTGCAGTCGCTCATTTTCTGCTGCTGAGGGGTGAGCGCCTTTCCCTGCGAGGTCGTGGTCTCTTTTTTCAGACACTGGCTCATAAAGGTTTTGCGCTCCTCACCTTTCAGCATTTTGGCTGACGCTTGCTGATTGCAGTCCGTCATCCTTTGCTGCTGAGGAGTGGGCGTTTTTTCTGCCGCGCCAACCGCGCTGATAAAGATCAAGCCAAACAGTAGGGTCATCAATAAAGTTATTTTCATCGCACCATCCTTCTGTGAGTGGAACGTTGTAAGTCTGGACGCAGATAGAAAAAAAACCAGCCGGTGACGCAATTTCGCCACCGGCAGCGACTTATTTGAGACTCAGGGCAGCTTTCATGGTCGAGAACAGGTCGGTCTGATCGGTCAGGCCGACGACGTTAGCCGCATGCGGACCGTAGGCCGCAATGCGCAGTTGGGTGCCGGTGTGCTCCATCGACTCTTCCTCAGAGTTGCCGTAACTCATCACCATCACCGCGCCATCGTGCGTGTTCAGAGCCTGGGTCAGCCCCGGGGCTTTGCTATCCGCCGGGATGATCTGGCTGGCATGCGCATGGTCGGCGGTGACGATCACCAGGGTATTACCGTCTTTTCGCGCGAATTCCAGCGCCTTCTGCACCGCTTCGTCAAGATCAACCGTTTCGCCGATCTGGCCGCACGGATTGGCCGCATGGTCCTGCTTATCGATTGACGCGCCTTCGACTTGCAGGAAGAAACCTTTCTCGTTGCGACTCAGCAGGTCAATCGCTTTCTCGGTCATCTGCGCCAGCGTCGGCACCGAGGCGTCACGCTTCGGGTTTGGCGTACAGGTCACCGGCGGCTTATCGATATTACCGTGATAAGACGCCTTCGGCCCTTCCCAGCGTACCGGCATATTGCCATCGGCAAAGAGTCCCAGCAGCGGTTTATCCTGACTGGCTTCCGTCGCGGCGGCAAGAGAAGCCGCGTCGGTCACAATCTGGTAGCCGCGCGCTTGCGCCTGCTCGCGCAGGGTTTTGCCCTGCCACTCGCCCGCCGTCGCCGTTTCGGCAAAGGTCTTCGCGCCGCCGCCCAGGGTGACATCCGGTCGGGCGTTCAGCAGCTGTTCGGTAATGGAGCCTTTGCCCCCTTTTTCCAGCGCATTGCTGGGGCATTTTTCGCTGGTGACCGTCGGGCCATAGCATTTACGCGATGTCACATGCGCTACCAACGCCGCGGGGGTGGCGTCCTGCAGCTCGGCGGTGGAAACGTTGCCGGTGGCCAGCCCCGCCGCTTTCGCCAGCTCGAGGATGGTCTGATGCGCATTCTCATGAATATCGACGCCCAGCGCGCCGTTATAAGTCTTCACGCCGGTGGTCCAGGCGGTGGCGGAGGCCGCCGAGTCGGTCACGTAGTCCGGTTTCCCGGTTTTTTTATCCAGCGAATAATGCGTGTACTGCCCGGTTAACGGCAGAGCATCAATTCCTTTAAAGAAACCGCCCGCCCCCTCGGCATAGTTTCGCGCAGCGGTAATTTCCGAATCACCCATGCCATCGCCAATCAGCAAAATAACGTTTTTAGCTGGCTTATTGATTAACGAGGCGCGCAGCGCTTCGGTTTGATCGCCTGTTAAACGACGCGCGCCGCCAGGAGTGGTGATATCTCCCTGCGCAGCGCGATTTTCCAGAACCGGCGCAGCAGTAGTTTCTGCATGAATAACCGGCGAGCCCAGTAGAGGAATCAGGGCAATAAACAGGGCGCTTAATTTCACTTTTGTCATCTCCATGTAAAAAATACTTAAAAAAACAAAACGAGGGAGACTTTATAAAAGGGAGATGACAGAAAAATGACGGCATCCTTGTCGTGTCACAAAGACTAGCTACGAGGATGCCGCAACAGCTTCTTTAGATATTGCTGCAACAGCATCGCATCATGGTCGTTGACCGGTGGACAGGGGGTCACCTGGTCAATCGCCTGTTCAATATCCTGAATCAATGCCTGCTGGGCATCATGCTCCATATGGCGCAATAATGCGGTGACCACGATCTCCAGCGCTTCAACCTGCACCGTCAGTTCCTTTGCTTCTTCTTCCTTTTGCGCCAGTTTAACCAGTAACTCAGCAATGAGATTCTTCATAGCACCAGTTCCTTATGCGAGGCCTGTTTTGATTGGGATGTCATACGCAATGACGGACCTCAGAATTACTTAAATTAAGAATCATCGCAACACCCAATATACAGCGAAACGTTTTACCACAATAAAATACCACTATAAATAGTATTGTTTAATCATGACCGGGGTTGCTTATAACCAGATTGCCTGGAAAATAATAAAATGGAATAGCGTTCACGCCATGACGATAACAAAAAGTAATAGTAAATCCGCTGACGGCGAATAATGCTGACGGTATCGCAATAAATACCGTCAGCAGAGGTTCAGGCGTTAGCCCGGCGGGTTTGGCGCAGCATCCACGCCAGTTGCCAGAGGTTAATGAAAACGATAATGGCGGTGGCAATAAACACCCAGCGGAAGCCGGCCATGGCTGACACAGAGGCGCCAATTAGCGGCCCGGCGACGTTGCCCAGATACATAAACGACTGGTTATAGCCAAAGATACGCCCGGTGACGCTGTCGCTGCTGTACTTCAGCAATAAGGTCTGCACCGCCGGGAGCATCGCGCCATCGGCAAAGCCGAGCAGAAAACGCAGCGTACCCAATTGCAGCGGGGTGGTGACAAAGGACATGGCGAAGAACATCACCACCGCGCAGCAGAGCGTCGCCAGCAGGATCCGCGAGGTGCCGATGCGGTCGCCAAGCTTACCCAACCGTGGCGCAGAAATCAGTGCCGACACGCCGGGCACCGCGGCGATCATCCCGGCCAGAAAAGCGATATTGTTGCTGTCCGGCGCCATCGACTTAATAAACAGCGCCAGAATCGGGCCGATTGAGCCGTTGCACAATTGGATCACCAGGGTGGTGAAGAACAGGCTGATCACCAGCCCCGGATAGGGCAAAGAGGCAAAGACTTGTTTCCCGGTGAGACGCTCGCTTTTGCTGACCTGCGGGCGAACGCCCTCTTTAATCAGAAACAGGGTCACCAGAAAACTGATGGTCAGCAGGATCGCCGTAATAAAAAAGACCATCCGCAGCCCGACGTGGTCCGCCAGGAAACCGCCCAGCAGCGGACCGCCGATCACCCCGCTAATTTGCGCCGTCGACAGCGTGCTTAGCGCCCAGCCGCTGCGCTCGCGCGGCACCTGGGAGGCCACCAGCGCCATGGCGTTGGGAATATAACCGGAGGTTAAGCCCATGATCGCCCGCAGGATAAACAGCTGCCAGACGTTGGTGGCGAAAGCCTGCAGTAAAATGGCAATCGCCATCCCCAACGAGGCGCGCAGCAGCATGAGCTTGCGGCCTTTACGGTCCGCCAGGCTTCCCCACATTGGCGAGACGATCGCCGAGACAAGAAAAGTGACGCTGAAGGTCAGCCCCGACCACATCGATAGCGCTTCATGCGAGGTGACGCCGAGCTGGGAGACGTAGAGGGGTAAAAAGGGGAGAATTTGACTGATCGCCAGGCCGGTAAAAAAGCAACCAAACCAGACGGAGATGAGATTAACCTTCCAGGATTCCATAACTACGCGTATTCATTAATGATTTGCCAATTATTATCTAGCTTAGCAATTTCATCCCACTGGCGTACTACCATAGATGCGCTGGCGGTGAGTTTGGTGTTTTATGGCTGCGGATGAGAGCCTGACGAAGCATTTTCTGGTCATTTAGGCTGCTCATAGCGCTTTATGCTCAAAAGCAGAAGCCCTGCCCGCGCATGCCGAAATGAAAATGGTTGGCGTGAGCCGCGTTGTACTCTGGCCCCAGCGCGTTACCGAAGTAATGGCAGCTGTTGTTCAACAGCGCCACCAGCCAGGGATGCGAGGTCTCGCTCCGCCAGCCCTGCAGGACGCTGACGCGTCGGCCGTCCGCCAGGCGGAAACCGCTGACGTCCAGCGCGTCCGCCGTGGCGTGTTCACTGCGCCGCGCCTGTTGACGATGGTAAATATTGCGACAGGCGAAGCTGCCGAGATGATCGATCTGGCGCAGATCGCTCGCCATCAGTTGACGGGTCAGCGGCTTCGCCTGCTGCTCGATGTACAGCGCGCTGCTCAGCGCCAGCGGGCAGCTGGCGAGAAAACTACTGCTCAGCTGCACCGAGCCAAAATTCGCCACCCGCACCACGTTACGCAGAGGGCAGCTTCCCTCGCTGTCGGCCACCGGCCGGCTGGCGATAAGCCGCCGGCGATTGGCTTCCGCCAGCAGGGAGGCGCACTGGTCTGCCGTCAGCCTGCGCAGCTTAAACGACGTCAGCCAGCCCGGGGGATCGTCCAGCGCCAGCGGCGCCAGCGGATTCAGGTGCGGCGGCAGATTGCGGTATCCCAACAGGCCCGCGCCGAGCAGCCCGGCCAGCACCAGCAGCGTCTTTCCTCTCACGCCCACTCCCGTCAATTGATCAGGTAAATATTATGGCAGCCAGGCAGCGGTTTCACATGGTATGTTATGCCCTTTGATGTTATCTGGATGGAAGTTGAAATGGCAAAGATGAGGGTTGGGATCGTTTTTGGCGGCAAGTCGGCGGAGCATGAAGTGTCGCTGCAGTCAGCGAAGAATATCGTGGAAGCGATTGATAAATCGCGCTTCGATGTGGTTCTGTTGGGTATTGATAAACAGGGGCTGTGGCACATCAACGACGCCGGCAACTACCTGCTCAACGCACAGGATCCTGCCCGCATTGCCCTGCGCCCTTCCACGGTGACTCTGGCGCAGATCCCGGGCCGCGAAGCGCAGCAGCTGATTAACGCCGAAAGCGGCCAACCGCTGGCGGCCATCGATGTGATTTTCCCGATCGTCCACGGCACGCTGGGTGAAGATGGCTCCCTGCAGGGGATGCTGCGCATGGCGAATCTGCCGTTCGTCGGCTCCGATGTGCTGGGCTCTGCAGCCTGTATGGACAAAGACGTGACCAAACGTCTGCTGCGCGACGCCGGGCTCGCCGTCGCCCCGTTTATCACACTCACCCGCGCCAACCGCGCGCAGTTCAGCTTTGCCGATGTCGAAGCGAAGCTTGGCCTGCCGCTGTTCGTTAAGCCGGCTAATCAGGGCTCGTCGGTTGGCGTCAGCAAAGTTAAAAACGAAGAGCAGTACCATCAGGCGGTGGCCCTGGCCTTCGAATTTGACCATAAAGTGGTGGTGGAGCAAGGCATTAAAGGGCGGGAAATTGAGTGTGCGGTGCTGGGTAACGACCACCCGCAGGCCAGCACCTGCGGTGAAATCGTCCTCAACAGCGAGTTTTACGCCTACGACACCAAGTATATCGACGATCAGGGCGCGCAGGTGGTAGTCCCGGCCGCTATCGCCCCTGAGATCAACGACAAAATTCGCGCTATCGCGGTGCAGGCCTACCAGACCCTGGGCTGCAGCGGCATGGCTCGTGTCGACGTGTTCCTCACCGCCGACAACGAGGTGGTGATCAACGAGATCAACACCCTGCCGGGCTTTACCAACATCAGCATGTATCCGAAGCTGTGGCAGGCCAGCGGTCTCGACTACACCAGCCTGATCACCCGCCTGATTGAGCTGGCGCTGGAGCGCCATGCCGCGGACCGGGCGCTGAAAACCTCCATGAACTAAAACGCGTTTTACCCCGCCTGGCAGCGGCGGCCTCAGGCCTCTTCTGCCGGGCGGCGGCGGATCACAAAGCCCGCAATCCAGAAGCTAATGACCCAGGTGATCAGACCGACGGCGTAGGATTGCCACCCATGTGTTTCAAACCCCAGCAGCCCCACCACGCCATTAAGAATAAAAATCAACCCCAGCGCCACGGCGTAGTAGTGCCAATCGCGGCGAATTTTATCAGTGAGCTTCATGCGGCCTCCAACAGCAAAAAACGCATCTTCGCATAGCCGCCCGCGGCGGTCTGTAGCGATATGGAGAATGTTGCTGGATTGCGACGCCGCTCTCCCTTTTGTGCTCCTGTGGCGCAGTTAACACAACGGTGAAAACAGGATTATTCCTGGACGGCAATTACCAGCAATCTGATACTGATGATGGCCCCTGACTGCCAGAATACCTGACATAGAGCTGGAGAAAAAACCAGCAGCGCAGATGTGGGAGGGCCTATGGCTGAATTCAGTTTTTCAAAATCGCTTTTGGGAAATAAAAAAAGGGGGGCGCTGACCGGCAGCCATGTCGCCTACGGGCTGTTCGTGTTGATCTGCTGCTGGGCCGGCGCGCAGATGCTCAGCATGCTGATCCACGCCCCGGGGGTATTTGAACGCCTGATGCAAGCCCAGGACGCCAGCCGTCCGCAAGTCGACATCAGCCTCGCCGTGGGTACCCTCTTTGGTCTGATCCCTTTCCTTATCGGCTGCACGTTCATCGGGGTACTGGCGCTTATCGTGCGCTGGCGTCAGCGCCGTTAACGCCGCGCCATACAGTTTGCCCGCCGCTCATCAACCCGTTTCGCAAACCACGCCGTCGTCAGATTTCGGGTGATTTTTGGACTCTCCAGCTGGATCCCTGGCAACATCTCCCGCGGCAGGGTTTTGCCCGCCTTTTTCTCGGCGAGACGGAAAACCTGCTGATAGAGATCGGTCTTCTCAAACGCCAGGCTGTCGCCCTTTTTCAACTGACGATGGATCTCGCTGTCGCTCATCCCCAGCTGGCTCGCCAGGCGACGCACCGCCAGCTCGGTGCTGCCCGGCTCCTCGCTGTCGTAGCGGATAAGGTCGCCGTCGAGCGCCAGTTTTACCCCGCTGGCTTTCACCACCGCGTTCTGGAAGGCGGCGTTACGGCTGGCGTACCAGCCGGCGTTGAAGTCGGCAAAGCGGTACAATGGCGCACTATAACTGGCCGGATAGTTCAGCAGATGATAGGTGCCAAACCACAGGCCACCGCGCAGACTGAAGACCTCCTGGCGCACCGTGCCGTTCATTTTCCACGGGTAGCCGGAGGTGTGCTGCTCGGCAAAAGCAATGCTGACCTGCATCGGCCCCCCGGTGTGCACCGGGTTAAGGGAACCGAACAGCTTCTGCCCCATCGGCACCATCCCGATAAAGTCATCAAAAATGGCGCTCAACTGCTTTTCCGTCTTCACATTGTCCAGACGGTCGCTATAGCTTTTACCGTTTGGCGAGGTGATCTTCAGCGCGGTATGGACCAGAAACGGCGGAATGTGCATTTTTTCCGCCCGGCGGTCAATTTCCTGCCAGGCGATTTTATTCAGCCCCGGCACCACCGGATCGGACTGATAGTTAGACTCTTGCTGCGCGACCGCCAGCACCGAGCAGACGTTTTCTTCCGTCGGCGCCAGCTTCTGGCTGTCAAACGCGGTGGCGATGGCTTGCGCCCAGGCCTCCCGATCCTTGACGCTGGCCGGCATTTTCTGCCGCACTACCGACGCCACGTCAACAGGCTTCTCGCCCTCTTTCAGCGCCGGAGCCTGCTGGCTGGTACAGGCGCTCAGCGCCATGGCCGCCAGCAGCGTCAATGAAACGGGAATAATGCGCGATAAACGTGCGGCCATTATGCTTCCTTGTCTTGATTAACGTAATGTCGGGATCGCTTCCTGCAGCGGTTTGCCGTCCAGCTCGCGTTCAAAACTGCGCAGACGTTTGTAGATGGACATCAGTTCCACCAGCGTTGTCCACGAGCTGATCAGGTACTGGAACGAGCCGCGCACCTGGCCGAAGACGTTAGTAATTTGCGTCATCAGCCCGAGGGTAATCGTACCGGCAACGATCGACGGAAACAGCAGGAAAAGGCCGAAAACGTTATCCACCTGCAGATAGAGGATGCGGGCGATATTGAAATACATATAGTGGAAATAGAGACGGAAATAGTTGCGACGCACCGCGCGGAATAGCTCGCGCACCGTCGGCGGCGTGGCGCGAGTTTCATCGTCCTCGCCGTAAACCAGCTCTTTACGATAGGCCGCTTCCACGCGCTGGTTTTTAAACTCCAGGCCCGGCAGCTTAATCCCCACCACCGCCAGCAGGCCGGTACCCATCAGCGACCAGACGATAGCGGCAATCACCAGGCCATACGGCAGATGGCCGACGATAGGCAGGTCGGGAACATGTTCGGAGAGCGTCACCAGCACCGGCAGGAAGGCGATCAGGGTCATCACCGCGTTGATAAAGCTCACGCCCATATCTTCGAGGGTGGAAGCAAAACGCATGGTATCTTCCTGCACACGCTGCGCGGCGCCTTCGATATGGCGCAGATGCTGCCAGTGGGCCATATAGTGCTCGTTCATCGCCGTGCGCCAGCGGAAGACGTAGTGGCTGACGAAGAAGTTGTTCATCACGCCAATAATCACCGCGATGATCGCGATGCCGAGAAAGACGCCGATTTCCTGATAAAACTGGTTGATGCTGACCTTATGCGGGGTGGCCAGCGCGCTCTGGATCAGGTCGTAGAACGGCGCATACCAGGCGTTGATCGCCACCCCGACTTCTACCAGAAACCAGGTGACGAAGATGATGAGCGAGGTCCCGAGAATCGACCAGTACTGCCAGCGGTGCGGGCAGTAGACAAACCAGAACAGCGCGAACACGCCGACGCAAAACAGATAGTAAGCGTAGAACACCAGATAGTTGAGCGACCAGAAGCGCGCCGCGCTGATCGCCACATTTTGCGATGCCCCGGTGACCCGCAGCAGCCAGTCGCCGCCGCCCGCCTGCCAAAAGATCACGGCCAGCAGCGACCAGATAAAGGCAGAAATAAAAAACGGCCCCGGTTTGGGGAAAAAAGATTTAAACATCATTGTCTCCTGCTAACTTCTTATCGTTCTGCTATTGCTGTGTACGACGCATACGTCGGCCGCCGCGTGGATGAGCCTTCGCGGGACAGACGAATGATAAGACCGGATATCAACAGCTTAGTTCTGCTGCCATGCGTGCAGAATTGTTTCTGTGGGTTTCACCTGTAAAGGATTGCCAGGAATGGTCAGCGTACGCCACACCTCATTGTAGTGGGCGATAAGCGTCGCGGCCTGCGCGGCGGGGCGGTCGGCGGTGGTGTGGGCATCTTCCGCGATAACAATACCGTACCCGCGGCTGGCGCCATTTTTAATGGTGGTATCGAGGCAGTAGTCGGTGGCGCAACCGCAGATGACGAACTGCTGAATGTCGTGTTCGTCCAACACCTGCGCCAGCGAGGTGTGATAGAAGGCATCGCAGGCGGTTTTGGTGACATACAGCGCGCCAGCCGGCTGCTCCAGCTCAGGAAGCAGGGCGAAGCCTTCGCTGCCGGCTTCGAGGCCGCCGGCTTCATCATGCTGAATGAAAATAACCTTGTCCGCCGCGCGCACCAGACGATTAATTTGCGCGACGCAGCGCTCGCGCGCCAGACGCGGCGTGGCGAACACGCCGTTTTGCATATCCACGACCATCACTACCCGTTGAGCCGTCATTGTTCTCTCCCACGAACCTTCAGCCAAACGGTCATCATACGCGCCGGCGAAAAAAGCCGGTATCCGAAAGCGTAAAAAAGTCTTTTTTACGCACCGTTACCTTTTTCCTGCAGGAATGTCGTGAATCCCGCTTTGTTCTGCGCCACTTCGTAGTATAAATACCCTCTTCTTTTTTATTTATTTAATGGATGATCTCCGTTGAAACGTAGTTTGCTCATTTTTGCTGCGCTGTGCGCGGCGTCGTGGACCTCGGTGCAGGCCGCACAGCCTACCGTTGACCCGGTTTTCGCCTCGGATGTGGTCGATCGTTACGCCAATCATATCTACTACGGCAGCGGCGCCACCGGCATGGCGCTGGTGGTTATCGATGGCAATCAGCGTGTTTTTCGCAGCTTTGGCGAAACCCGCCCGGGGAATAATCAGCACCCGCAGCTCGACTCGGTGATCCGTATCGCCTCCCTCAGCAAACTGATGACCAGCGAGATGCTGGTGAAGCTGCTCGACCAGGGGGTGGTGAAACTCAACGATCCGCTGAGTAAATACGCCCCGCCGGGCGCCCGGGTGCCTGACTGGCAGGGAAAACCAATCACCCTGGTTAACCTCGCGACCCATACCAGCGCCCTGCCGCGCGAGCAGCCTGGCGGCGCCGCTCATCGTCCGGTGTTTGTCTGGCCGACCCGCCAGCAGCGCTGGAACTGGCTCTCTACCGCGACCCTGAAGACCGCGCCGGGCTCGCAGGCGGCCTACTCCAACCTGGCCTTCGATTTACTGGCGGACGCGCTCTCCACCGCCGCCGGCAAACCGTATCCGCAGCTGTTTGAAGAGCAGATCACCCGGCCGCTGGGGATGAAGGACACCACCTTTACCCCGTCACCGGATCAGTGCCAGCGGCTGATGATCCCGGAAAAAGGCGCCAGCCCATGCAACAACACCCTGGCGGCGATCGGCAGCGGCGGAGTCTACTCGACGCCGGGGGATATGATGCGCTGGATGCAGCAGTTCCTGTCATCCGATTTCTATACCCGCAGCCAGCAGGCCGACCGGATGCAGACGCTGATTTATCAGCGTAACCAGCTGACCCGGGTGATTGGTATGGACGTGCCGGGCCGCGCAGACGCGCTGGGCCTCGGCTGGGTGTATATGAAGCCGAAGAACGGCCATCCGGGGATTATTCAGAAAACCGGCGGCGGCGGCGGGTTTATCACCTATATGGCGATGAATCCGCAGGCTAACGTTGGCGCCTTTGTGGTGGTAACCCGCTCGCCGTTAACCCGCTTCAACAATATGAGCGATGGCATCAACGACCTGGTCAGCGAGTTGAGCGGCGCACAGCCCAACATGCAGACGGCCAGCCAGTAAGCCCTGGGAAGGTTTCGCCGATGCGCCATAACGATCGTTTTGGCGAAACATCCCGCTGCCATTTCAGTTACACTATCGTCTTTCATTTCACAAAATCAGGCAAACCATGACAGATTTAATCACTCGCCCCCGCCGCCTGCGTCAATCCGCTGCGCTGCGCGCCCTGTTTGAAGAGACAACACTGAGTTTGAACGACCTGGTGTTGCCGATCTTTGTTGAAGAAGAAATTGATGATTACAAAGCGATAGAGGCCATGCCCGGCGTGATGCGCATTCCGGAAAAATATCTGGCGCGCGAGATCGAACGCATCGCCAACGCCGGGATCCGCTCGGTGATGACCTTTGGTATTTCTCATCACACCGATGCCACCGGCAGCGATACCTGGAATGAAAATGGTCTGGTGGCGCGTATGTCGCGGATTTGTAAGTCCACGGTGCCGGAGATGATCGTCATGTCCGATACCTGCTTCTGCGAATATACCTCCCACGGCCACTGCGGCGTGCTGTGCGACCACGGGGTGGATAACGACGCGACCCTGGAAAACCTCGGCAAACAGGCCGTTGTCGCCGCCGCCGCGGGGGCGGATTTCATCGCTCCTTCCGCCGCGATGGACGGTCAGGTGCAGGCGATTCGCCGCTCGCTGGACGCCGCCGGCTTCACCAATACGGCGATCATGTCCTACTCGACCAAGTTCGCTTCTTCCTTCTACGGTCCGTTCCGCGAAGCGGCCGGTACCGCGCTGAAGGGCGATCGGAAAACCTATCAGATGAGCCCGATGAATCGCCGGGAGGC
Organism: Klebsiella sp. MS 92-3; assembly: GCF_000195655.1. Lineage (NCBI taxonomy): Bacteria > Pseudomonadati > Pseudomonadota > Gammaproteobacteria > Enterobacterales > Enterobacteriaceae > Klebsiella > Klebsiella sp. MS 92-3. The sequence goes on along the minus strand of NZ_GL882816.1, from coordinate 34,069 downwards.
CATTCGCGAGTCGCTGCTCGATGAAGCCCAGGGCGCCGACTGCCTGATGGTGAAACCGGCTGGCGCCTACCTGGATATACTGCGCGATATCCGCGAACGCAGCGATCTGCCGCTCGGCGCCTATCAGGTCAGCGGTGAGTACGCGATGATCAAATTTGCTGCCCAGGCGGGCGCTATCGATGAAGAGAAAGTGGTTCTGGAAAGTCTCGGCGCTATCAAACGCGCAGGCGCCGACCTGATCTTCAGCTATTTCGCCCTCGATCTGGCCGAGAAAAAGATCCTCCGTTAAACCCGCCCCTCCCCCCGCCGGGGGGGGGGGGCGGGGGGGGGG
>NZ_GL882816.1:20973-33728 GCF_000195655.1 Klebsiella sp. MS 92-3 | reverse complement strand
ATCTTCAGCTATTTCGCCCTCGATCTGGCCAAAAAAAAGACCCTCCGTTAACCCCGCCCCTCCCCGGTGGCGCTGCGCTTACCGGGGCTACCAAACCTCATCTCCGGTGCGCTGTATTTATCGCGACCACCACACCGTAGCCCGGATAAGGCGCTTGCGCCACTATCCGGGGACAGGCGCTAACCAATATCTGTAGCTAAAACTTTGCGCGCCGCTTTCCACCTTCTGCGCCTTCTCCTTGGCGTACCGGATTTCGCCTTCTAACGTGTTAAACCACATCATAAATACCGAATTCCAGGAGATCCTGTGGTGGCTTATCGACGTTATTACATTAAGGGGGGAACCTGGTTCTTCACTGTTAACCTTAAAGACCGTAGAAGCATGCACCTAACTGAAAACATAGAATTATTGCGCTACTCTGTCGCCGTTGTTAAACAACATCGCCCCTTTATTATTGATGCCTGGGTGGTGTTGCCTGAACATCTGCATTGCATCTGGACACTACCTCATAATGATGACGATTTTTCTTCACGCTGGAGAGATATCAAAGGCTGTTTTAGCAGAACGTTAAAACGACAACCCCTCTGGCAACCGCGCTTCTGGGAGCATGCCATACGCGATGAAGATGATTACCGCCGACACGTTGATTACATCCATATCAATCCACTTAAGCATGGCTGGGTCACCCGGGTGATCGATTGGCCATTTTCAACCTTTCATCGCGATGTCCAGCGCGGGCTATATCCCCCAAATTGGGCTGGCGATAGCTTTGATCTTAGCTGCGGTGAACGCCGATAGCCTCTCCCCGGTGGCGCTGACGCTTACCGGGGCTACAAATCGGCGCCAACCGTAGCCCGGATAAGGCGCTTGCGCCGCTATCCGGGGAACCTCGCTTGCTGCGACCGAAACTTCACCCAACTGTAATCTGAACGACATCTCCACCTTCTACTGTCTGGGCAGGACGGAGGAGGAGCCACTATGTTTAGTCTCGACAACGTACTCGATGACCTGTGGCCTCAGGCGAGGCCCGCCCCCTGGCAAAAGAAACTGTTAAAAAAGCTATTTTATGAGGAAGAGTTTCAACAATTTGCCGACCGTCACCGCCACCTGAAGGGGCTTGATACGGTCGAACAGGTGCTGGAATACCTCAATATCCGCTGCGCCATCCCGGCGCACGATCTCGAACAAATCCCCGAATATGGCCCGCTGGTCATTATCGCCAACCACCCCACCGGCACCCTCGACGGCCTGGCGCTCCTGTATGCGGTATCCCGCGTGCGCCGCGATGTCAAAGTGGTCACCAACCGCATGCTCACCCACCTTGAGCCCCTGAGCTCGCTGTTTATCCCGGTAGATAATATTCATGGCCGCACCGCTAAAGCGGCGCTGCAGCAGATGGACCAGCAGCTGCAGGCCGGCGGGGTGCTGATCTTCTTCCCGGCGGGGGAAGTCTCCCGCCTCACCCGTCGCGGTATCCGCGATAAAAAATGGCACTCCGGCTTTATTAAGCTGGCGGCAAAATATCGCGCCCCGCTGCTGCCGGCGTGGATTAACGCCCGCAACAGCGCCCTGTTTTACGCCAGCACGCTGATATCAGACAACCTGCCGCTGCTCCTGCTGATGCAGCAGATGTTTCGCCGGCGCAACAGCAGCCTGCCGGTGCGTATCGGCCAGCAGATCCCCTGGTCGAACTGGTTCGATGCCCAGTCCAGCGCTCGCGAGCTTACCGGCCGCTGCTATCAGCACCTTGAACAGCTGCGCAAAGGGCTGCCGGGGCGCTTTAAAACCGAAAGCGCTATCGCCCGTCCGGAAGACCGGGCGCTGCTCAAACGCGAACTGCACAAGGCCGAATGCCTGGGCCGCACCGCCGATGGCAAAGTGATTTACCTCTGGCAGCGCAACGGCCAGGAGGACGCGCCGCTGCTGCGCGAGCTGGGACGCCTGCGGGAAATCGCCTTCCGCGCGGTCGGGGAAGGCAGCGGCAAACGGCGGGATATCGACGGGTATGACGACGACTACCTGCATCTGATCCTGTGGGATGAAGAAGACCTCGAGATCGTCGGCGCTTACCGCTTTATGCCGACGGCCATCCAGCTGGCAAAGCGCGGCCTGGAGGGGATCTACAGTTACAGTCTGTTCCATTACGACGGGCGGATGGACGATGTCCTGCAGCACGGCATTGAGCTGGGGCGCAGCTTTATCCAGCCGCGCTACTGGGGGCGTCGCGGGCTGGACTACCTGTGGTCCGGCATCGGCGCTTATCTGGCGCGCTATCCGCACTATCGCTATCTGTTTGGTCCGGTGTCGATTTCTGGCGGATTGCCGGCCGCCGCCCGCGATCTGCTGGTGGCCTTCTACCGGATGTGGTTCCCGGCGACGCATCCGCTGGCGGAGTCGCGTCGCCCTTATCCGGCGTCGCTGCCCGACGTGCTGGCGCAGTTTGGCGGGGAGGATTACAACGACGACCTGGCCCGGCTGAAGTCTCTGCTCGGCAATCTCGGCTGCGCGATCCCCCCGCTGTATAAGCAGTACTCGGAAGTGTGCGAGCCGGGCGGCGTGCAGTTTATCGATTTCGGCAGCGACCCGGATTTCAACAACTGCGTGGATGGTCTGGTGCTGGTGGATTTGACCTATCTGAAAGCGAACCGCTATCAGCGCTATATTGGCGCGCATCTGGGTGCGCAAAAATCGGCATAAAAGCTTTTTCCCGGCTTGCGGCGCGTTGCGCCTTAGCCGGGCTATGGTTCACCGTTTCCGACGGTTCGGTAGCCCGGAAAAGGCGCGTCAGGCGACGCCTCCGGAAAGCAGCGGGCAATGTTCTCCGCGGCTCGCGGCTGATGCCTTAACCGGCTACAAGCCTTACCCCGCCCGGTAATACGGCTTATCGCCGAGGATCGTCGCCCGATGCATGATCCGCCGCTGCGGCAGATAGTCGGCGTTGGCGTAATGCTGCGTCACCCGGTTATCCCAGATAGCGACATCGTTCGGCTGCCAGCGCCAGCGCACCTGAAACTCCGGTTTAGTGACATGAGCAAACAGGAAGTTCAGCAGCGCTGCGCTCTCTTTCTCACTCACCTCGACAATTCGCGTGGTAAAGCCTTCATTAACGAACAGCGCCTGCTTGCCGGTCACCGGGTGGGTACGCACTACCGGATGCAGCAGCGGCGGATGCTTCGCCACCGCTTCCTGCCAGCGCCGATGCTCGGCTTCGGTCTTGTTGTACTTATACTCCTGGAACGATTTGCGGAAATCGTGTTCGGCATGCAGGCCGCTCAGCAGCTGCCGGAAGGGTTCTGACAGCGCTTCCCAGGCGGCGATGCCGCTGGTCCACAGGGTGTCCCCGCCGGTCGTCGGCAGCTCTTTCGCCGCCAGAATGGCGCCGGCGGGCGGCGTGTCGATAAAAGTGACATCGGTATGCCAGTTGTCATTATCCGGCGGATTATCGTTGTGGGTATCGAGGACGATAATCTCCTCCACCCCTGGGGCGTGAGGGTAGACCGGATGGATATGCAGGTCGCCAAACCGCAGCGCCAGGTCGCGCTGTTGCGCCGGGGTGATATTCTGCTCGCGCAGGAATACCACCTGATGACGCAGCACCGCGTGATACAGCTGTTCAAACTGGTTGTCGCTCAGCGGACGGGTTAAATCCGCCCCGCTCACCTGCGCGCCAATATACGGCCCCAGCGGGGTAATGCTCAGACGTTCACTCATTGTACTTCTCCATGCCAGGGCGTCAGGCGCCGCTGCAGCGCGCGCAGACCCAGTTCCAGTAAAAAGGCGATAATGGCAATCACCGCGATCCCCGCCAGCACCACATCGGTAGCGAGAAACTCGCCGGCAGACTGCACCATAAATCCTAATCCGCGGGTGGCGGCGATCAGCTCAGCGGCCACCAGCGTTGACCAGCCCACCCCGAGACCAATGCGCAGCCCGGTGAGGATCTCCGGCAGCGCGCCGGGCAGGATCACCAGCCACAGCACCTGCGCCCGGCTGGCGCCAAGCGAACGGGCGGCGCGAATCCGCACCTGCTGCGCGCTTTTTACCCCTGCCAGCGCCGACATGGCTACCGGCGCGAAAATCGCCAGGTAGATCAGCAGGATCTTCGAGGTTTCACCGATGCCAAACCAGATCACCATCAGCGGTAAGTAGGCCAGCGGCGGCACCGGACGATAGAGTTCGATCAGCGGGTCGAGGATCCCGCGCACCGTCGAGTTGAGCCCCATGGCGATCCCCACCGGTACGCCAATAAGCACTGCCGCCAACAGGGCGATAACGATCCGCGTCAGGCTCGCCGCCAGGTGCTGCCAGAGCGTCGCATCCATAAAGCCCTGCGGCCCGGCGATGGTGATAAGCTTCTGCAGCACCTGGCCCGGCGGCGGCAGAAACAGCGGACTAATCAGCTGCAGCGCCGCGACCGCCCACCAGACGGCCAGCAATACCGCCAGGGTCGCCACGCTGAGGGTGAGCTGGCGGGAGAGCGGCCAGCGCCACTTCAGCGTCGACTGACGCGGTTTGTCGTTCAGTACCACGCTCATGAGAAAGCCTCCCGTTGGTCAAACACCCGGCTCAGAATGTATTCCCGCTGTTCAATAAAGCGCGGGTCGGATTTAATGCTGCGGCAGGATTCGTCCGCGACAAAGCGACGGCTGAAATCAAGTCGCAGCCTCTCCACCACCCGTCCCGGCCCCGGCGACAGCAGCACCAGCTCGGTCGCCATGAAGATGGCCTCTTCAATATCATGGGTGATCAGCAGCACCTGTTTGCCGGTCTCATGCCACAGTTTCAGCAGCAGCGTCTGCATCTGCTCGCGGGTAAAGGCGTCAAGCGCGCCGAAGGGCTCGTCCAGCAGCAACAGCTGCGGATTCGCCGCCAGCGCCCGGGCGATGCCCACCCGCTGGCGTTGACCGCCGGACAGTTGCCAGATAAAGCGCTTTTCCGCCCCTTCGAGCCCCACCTTCTTCAGCATCTGCGCCGCCGCTTGCCGGCGCTGCGCTTTATCCACGCCCGCCAGCTGGAGGCCCAGCGCCACGTTATCCTGCACATTGCGCCACGGCAGCAGACCTTCGTTCTGGAAGACCACCCCGCGCTCTGCGCCCGGCCCGGTCACCCGCTGACCTTCGAGGGTGATGCTGCCGTGCTGATAGGGCACGAATCCGGCAATCAGGTTCAGCAGGGTAGTTTTACCGCAGCCCGAAGGCCCCAGCACCACCAACAGCTCCCCACTCTCCAGCGTCAGGTTGATATCCGCCAGCGCCGGTTTACCGCCGTAGTCGGCGGAAAGATGCGAGATTTGCAGCATCGCCGCCTCCTTTACTTCACAAAGCGGTCAGTAACGTACTGACGATAATCGGTTCCCGCCGCAGGCACTTTGCCCTGCTCTTTCAGGAAGCGCGCGGTATCGACGATGGCCTGATTGACCGGCCCGTTCAGCGCCTGCGCCTGCTCAGCGGCGGTGAGATAGGTATTGCCCTTCACCAGACCGGGGACATCGGCTTCCGGCACGCCGCTCAGGCGCGCCAGCTTGCTGATGTTGTCCGGCTGTTTCAGCCATGCCTCCGGGTTGGCGATGTAGGGCTGCTGGGCGTCGATGGCGCTTTTAGCAAACGCTTTGACGATCTCCGGATGCTGCTCGGCGAAGTCCTTACGGACCACCCAGACGTCAAGAGTCGGCGCGCCCCACTCCCCAACCTGAGAAGAATCGGTCAGCACCTTGCCCTCTTTTTCCAGTTCGTTAACCGCTGGCGCCCAGACGTAAGCGCCATCGATATCCCCGCGCTGCCAGGCGGCGATAATCGCCGGCGGCTGCAGGTTAATAATCTGTACCTGGCCCGGCTTGATGCCCCAGTGTTTGAGCGCCGACAGCAGGCTGTAGTGGGTGGTGGAGATAAACGGCACGGCGATGCGCTTGCCGATCAGATCTTCCGGTTTGGTAATGCTTTTCTTCACCACCAGCGCTTCGGAGTTGCCGAGCTTTGAGGCAAGCAGGAACACTTCAATCGGCACCTGCTGGCTGGCGGCCACCGCCAGCGGGCTGGAGCCAATATTACCGATCTGCACATCGCCGGAGGCCAGGGCGCGTACCACGCTGGCGCCGCTGTCAAATTTCCGCCAGTCGACGGTCGCCCCGCTGGTTTTGGCGAAGGTGTTGTCCGCCTGGGCGACTTTCGCCGGCTCAGCGGAGGTTTGATACGCCACGGTAACGTTGACCGCCTGCGCCTGGAAGGCGGCGACAGCCAGCGCCGCCAGAAGAGTAATTCGCGATGTGAATGCCATAATGTCTGCTTCCCCTGAGTTGTTATAGGTGCAGTATTTCCGGCATCAGGATGGAGATGAAGTAATTAAAAATTCTGGCTAATAGCGAATCGTTTTTAGAACAAAAGCGGGAAAGGATAGTTGGTTTTGTGCGGTGAGTTAGTGGCAGATGGTTGGCGCCGGGCGGCGGCTACGCCTTACCCAGCATCCGGTTCGCGCAATATGTAGGCCGGGTAAGCGCAGCGCCACCCGGCAAAAATTTAGCGCTTCGCGTTAAGCGCGGCGATGTCCTTCGGCGTGGTGCGGCAGCAGCCGCCGATCAGCTTCGCCCCGGCCGCCAGCCACTGCGGCAGATAATCCGCCAGGCTGGCGCAGGCTTCGCCATGATGGTGCCAGGTCTTGCTCACCGCATCATAATGTTCGCCGGAGTTAGGATAGACCACCAGCGGCAGGGCCGTCAGGCTGTGCAAATGCGCCAGCGCCGCGGGCGTATTTTCCAGCGCGATACAGTTGATCCCCACCGCCACCACCTGCGGGTTATCCGCCAGGGCGGCCATCACCTCGCGCAGCGGCGTGCCGTCGCTGAGATGTTCGGCGTCGCGCAGCGTGAAGGAGTACCAGGCGCGGGCGCGGGGATACTCCTGCAGCAGGGCCGCCAGGGCCTGGATCTCAGCGAATGACGGCAGGGTTTCACAGGCCAGCAGGTCGGCGCCGGCATCCAGCAGCGCTTCGACGCGCGGGCGGTGGAAGGCCTGGAACTCTGCCGCGCTGCGCTGATAATCGCCGCGATACTCCGAGCCGTCGGCGAGAAACGCGCCATACGGCCCCACCGAACCGGCCACCAGCAGCGTACCGGCCTGCGGGTTCTCGGCGAGGTACGCCTCGAGCGCTTTGCGCGCCAGCTCGACGCTTTTGCCGATTAGCGCCCGGGACTGCGCCTCATCCAGCCCGCGCGCGGCAAAGCCCGCCGGAGTGGCCTGATAGCTGGCGGTGATCGCCACCTGCGCCCCGGCGCGAAAGTAGTCGAGATGCACATCGCGGATCAGCTGCGGGTTCTCCAGCAGCACTTTCGCCGACCACAGGCTGTCGGCCAGATCGCAGCCGCGTGCCTCCAGCTCGGTGGCCATGGCGCCGTCCAGCAGCACGAAAGGCTGGGCGGCAAGCAGGGCGGTAAACGGATTAGTCTGCGACATGTTGGGGCTCCTGAGTCATATTCCGTGAACGAGTAAGATACCAGGCACCATAGCACAGGGCCACAAAGGGGATCCCGCACCACAGCGCAATTCTCTGGCTCGGGTCAAAAGCGAGGCCCACGCAGGCCACCAGGCACAGCACAAAGCCCAGAACGGGCACCACCGGATACCAGGGAGCGCGATACTGGAGATCGCTCAGCGCCTTACCCTGCTGCAGATGGCGGCGGCGGAACATAAAGTGCGAGGCGCAGATGCTCAACCACACTGCCACCACCGCAAAACCGGAGATCGCCGACAGCGCGACAAACACCGTATCTGGCGCCACCACGCTGGAGAACAGCGCCAGCACGCCGCCCAGCATACTCACCGACAGGGCGGTCACCGGCACGCCCCGTTTATTGACTTTGGCAAAGCAGGCCGGCAGCGTCTTCTCGTTCGATAGCGACCAGAGCATCCGCCCCGAAGCGTACAGGCCGGAGTTAGCCGCCGACAGGATCGCCGTCAGGATCACGAAGTTGAACATGTCCGCCGCATAAGGGATGCCCACCTTCTCGAACACCAGCACGAAGGGGCTTTTCTCCACTCCCGCCTGCTGCATCGGGATCAGCGCCGCCAGCACAAACACGGTGCCGATAAAGAAAATAATCAGCCGGGCGATGGTGGTGCGGATGGCAACCGGAATAACTTTATGCGGGTTTTCCGTCTCTCCGGCGGCAATGCCGATAAGCTCCGTCCCGGAGAAGGCGAAGTTCACCGCCACCATGGTCATCAGGATCGGCAGGCCGCCGTGCGGGAACCAGCCTTCGGCGGTGATATTGCGCAGGCCCGGCGCCGGGGAGCCATCCTGCATCGGAATGATGCCGAAAATGGCCGCGCCGCCGAGAATAATAAACGCGACGATGGTGATCACTTTCACCAGCGAGAACCAGAACTCGCCTTCGGCGAAGAAGCGCGTCGAAATGATGTTAAGGCCGAAGATCACTGCGCAGAACACCACGCACCAGATCCAGACCGGCACCTGCGGGAACCAGTACTGCATGCAGAATCCCGCCGCGGTGAAGCTCGACCCCAGCGCCACCGTCCACGTTAGCCAGTAGAGCCACGCCACGGTATAGCCCGTCGCCGGGCCAAGATATCGCGCCGCGTAAACGTGGAAAGCGCCGGTCTCCGGCATCGCCACCGACAGTTCGCCAAGGCACTGCATCACCAGCCAGACCACCAGGGCGCCAATCAGATACGCCAGCAGCGTCCCGGCCGCGCCGGTGGTGGAGATGATATAGCCGGTATTAAAGAATAAGCCGGTGCCAATCACGCCGCCGAGCGACAGCATGATCAGATGGCGCGTTTTCATGGTGCGCTTCAGCTGCCCACCTTGTTGTTGTGTTGTGCTTTGCATTTTATTTTCTCACGCCAGCCCGCTTGCCCGGGTCATGATGCGTATAAACGTATAGACATCTAAACATCCAAAAGAAGAAGTGTTATACCGTGCCGCCGCTGAAAAAGCAAAGCCGCTGCACCAGGGCGCGCGCCGACAGCGTGCAGCCTGCCCCATTTTTGCGCAGCGCCAGCGGGCGCGCCACGGACTGACGCCTTATCGCGGCAGGCAACGTTCTGGCACTCTCTTTGCAGCCTGTCGTTCAGCACCTTTCTATCTGGCGAGGCAATACGTATGACAGAGCACACCACCACCTTAAAAAGAACGCTCGGCAGTTTTCGTTTATGGGGGATCGCCGTCGGACTGGTGATATCCGGGGAGTACTTCGGCTGGAGCTACGGCTGGTCGCAGGCGGGCACGATGGGGTTTATGGTCGTCGCCCTGGCGATCGCCGCCATGTACTGCGCCTTTATTTTCAGCTTTACCGAGCTGACCACCGCCATCCCGCACGCTGGCGGCCCTTTCGCCTATGCCTACCGCGCCTTCGGGCCCACCGGCGGCTTTATCGCTGGTTTTGCCACCCTGATTGAATTCGTCTTCGCCCCGCCGGCCATCGCCATGGCCATCGGGGCCTACCTCAACGTGCAGTTTCCGGCGCTGGATCCGAAATGGGTCGCCTGCGGCGCCTACGTGATCTTTATGACGCTCAATATTCTCGGCGTCGGCATCGCCGCCACCTTCGAGCTGATCGTCACTCTGCTGGCCATCTTCGAGCTGCTGGTGTTCATGGGCGTGGTCGCCCCCGGCTTCTCCTGGAGCCACTTCACCACTAACGGCTGGGCGGGCGCGGACAGCTTCAGCGGCCTGGCGCTGCCGGGGATGTTCGCCGCCATTCCGTTCGCCATCTGGTTCTTCCTCGCCATTGAGGGGGCCTCCATGGCGGCCGAAGAGGCCAAAGATCCGCAGCGCACCATTCCCCGCGCCCTGGGCGGCGGCATTCTGACGCTGACGGTGCTGGCGATCGGCGTGATGGTCTTCGCCGGCGGCGTCGGCGACTGGCGCGCGCTGTCCAATATTAACGATCCGCTGCCCCAGGCGATGAAGACGGTCGTGGGCAACGGCAGCGGCTGGCTGCATATGCTGGTGTGGCTGGGGCTGTTTGGCCTCGTCGCCTCCTTCCACGGCATCATTATGGGCTACTCGCGGCAGATCTACTCCCTCGCCCGCGCCGGCTATCTGCCCGCCGGGCTGGCCTCCCTCAACCGCCGCACCCGCACCCCGCATCTGGCGATCCTCGCCGGGGGCGTGGTGGGGATCGCCGCGATCTTCTCCGACTCGCTGATCACCATCAGCGGCATGCCGCTGACCGCCTGCATCGTCACCATGTCGGTATTTGGGGCTATTGTTATGTATATCACTTCCATGGCGGCGCTGTTCAAACTGCGCCGTAGCGAGCCGAAGCTGATCCGTCCGTTCCGCGCCCCGCTCTACCCGCTGGCGCCGGCCTTTGCCCTCGGCATGGCGGTGCTCTGCCTGGTGGCGATGGTCTGGTATAACCTGCTGCTGGCGCTGATTTTCGCGGCGATGATGCTCGGCGGCTACCTGTGGTTCCGCAAAACCGCAGCGGCCCGTGAACGGGCGCCAGTGGATCCTCAACTGCGCACGGTCTCCTGAGGAGGCGGCATGTATAAAACCACGCTATCGGGCCAGGTATGGCGCTTTGATAGTCTGAAAACGTTGATGGCGAAAGCGTCGCCGGCCCGCTCCGGCGACGCCCTCGCAGGGATTATCGCCACCTCAGCCGAAGAGCGGATGGCGGCGAAAATGGCCCTCGCCGAGGTGCCGCTGACCGACATTCTCGACAACCCGCTTATCCCTTACGAGCAGGACGAAGTGACTCGCCTGATCCTCGACACCCATGATGCGCAGGGCTTTGCCGCCCTGCGTCACCTGACGGTCGGCGATTTTCGCGACTGGCTGCTGGATGATGCTACCGATACCGCCACGCTGCAGCGGGTCGCCCGCGCCATCACCCCGGAGATGGCGGCGGCGGTCAGTAAGCTGATGCGCAATCAGGATCTGATCCTTGCCGCCAGCAAATGCCAGGTGGTGACGCGCTTTCGCAACACCATCGGCCTGCCCGGCCACCTCAGCGTACGCCTGCAGCCCAACCATCCCACCGACGACCTGAAAGGCATCGCCGCCAGTATGCTCGACGGGCTGCTGTACGGCGCCGGGGACGCGGTGATCGGCATCAACCCGGCCAGCGACAGCTTACCGGTGCTGGCGCAGCTGAACGTCATGCTGGACGATATTATTCAGCGCTTCGCCATCCCTACCCAGTCCTGCATTCTGACCCATGTGACCAATACGCTGCAGCTGATTGAGCGCGGCGCGCCGGTGGATCTGGTGTTCCAGTCGGTGGCCGGTACCGAAGCGGCCAACAGCGGCTTCGGCATCAATCTTGCCATGCTGCAGGAGGCCCGCGAGGCGGCCCTCAGCCTCAGGCGCGGTACCCTCGGCAACAATGTGATGTATTTTGAGACCGGCCAGGGGAGCTGCCTGTCGGCCAACGCCCACCACGGCGTCGACCAGCAGACCTGCGAGGCGCGGGCTTACGCCGTCGCCCGCCACTTTGAACCGCTACTGGTCAATACCGTGGTCGGTTTTATCGGTCCGGAGTATCTCTACGACGGCAAGCAGATTATTCGCGCCGGGCTGGAGGATCATTTCTGCGGCAAGCTGATGGGCCTGCCGATCGGCTGCGACGTCTGCTATACCAACCACGCGGAAGCGGATCAGGATGATATGGACACCCTGCTGACCTTGCTGTGCGCCGCCGGGCTCACCTTCCTGATCGGCGTGCCCGGAGCGGACGATATCATGCTCAATTACCAGAGCACCTCGTTCCATGACGCGCTGTACGCCCGTCGCCTGCTGGGCTTAAAGCATGCCCCGGAGTTCGCCGACTGGCTGGCGAAAATGCAAATTATCGATCCGCATGGCGCGCTGCGGCTCACCGACGCCCGTCATCCACTGCTGTCCGTCCTGCCGCAAGGAGCCTCTGTATGAACCGTCCCGATGCCTGGAACCCGCTGCGTGAATTTACCGATGCGCGGATCGCCCTGGGGCGCAGCGGCGCCAGTCTGCCGACCCGCGAAGTCCTCAACTTTGGTCTGGCCCACGCCAGAGCGCGGGATGCCATTCATCAGCCGTTCGCCAGCCAACAATTGGTGGCGCCGCTGGCGGCGCTCGGCCTCGAGGCCCTGACGGTGCACAGCGCCGCGCCGGACCGTCATACCTATCTGCGGCGCCCGGATCTCGGGCGGCAGCTCGCCGATGAGAGTCGCGCCGACCTCGCCGCCAGCGGCGTCCGCCCCGCCGACCTGCTGCTGGTGATCGGCGACGGCCTCTCTTCCTGGGCGGTAGAGCGCCAGGCGGTGCCGTTGATCCGCGCCCTGCTGCCCTATCTGCGGACGCTGGGTATCGGCCTGGCGCCGGTGGTGCTGGCGCATCAGTCGCGGGTGGCGCTGGGGGATGATATTGGCGAAACCCTGAAAGCCCGCGCGGTGGCGATCCTGATTGGCGAACGACCGGGTCTCTCCTCGCCGGACAGCCTCGGCGTCTACCTCACCTGGCAGCCTCATCGTCAGCGCCTGGAGTCTGAGCGCAACTGTATCTCCAATATTCGGCCGGAGGGATTAAGCCATGACGCCGCCGCCTTTAAACTGGCCTGGCTGCTGGAGCAGGCTTTTTTGCGTCGGCTTACCGGGGTGGGTCTGAAAGATGAAAGCGATAATCCGGCGCTGCATGGTAAAATAAAACCGTTGCCCCCTTTAAAATAATAAGTCACGCGAGCAGCAGAATAGATTTTTAATATTATCTTGTGCACCTGACTTTATATTCCGCCGCGTGCTGAAATTGCCCGGCGGCGC
>NZ_GL882816.1:15383-20831 GCF_000195655.1 Klebsiella sp. MS 92-3 | reverse complement strand
CACGGGTCTACGGAAGCCGTGCCAGCGGTTTATATGGCGTATTTTTCAGGCCGGGTAAGGCGCCAGTCGCCCCCCGGCAAAATGCTTTCGCCGTACCAAAAACCGTGTTGTCGCCAGCCTTATGCCCTTCCCTGCAGGTAATAAGAATATTGCATGAGTAAAAACGAAACGGACGTTGTAAGGTAAATCAGCGCATTAAAAATACCCGTCATACTTCAAGTTGCATGTGCGTTGGCTGCGTTCTCTCCCCCAGTCACTTACTTCTGTAAGCGTCTGGGGACTCGCTTACTTGCCGCCTTCATGCGACTCGAATTATTTAGGGTATATATCTCGTTATCTATTCAACATAACAGACAATAATTCGCCGGATACGCTGGCGCATTATTCCTCAATGTTATGCAGTCATTGATGGTTAAAGATAAATAATCGACCGACGGAGAAATACCAATGAAATCGTTTTCCGGGAAAGCGTCTTTAATGGCCACGCTGGTTGCCGCGCTGGTCGGCGCCAGCAGCGCGCAGGCAGCGGAAATTAAAATCGGGGTGGTATTACCCCTGAGCGGCGCCCTCAGCGGCTATGGCCAGCCGTCGCAGAAAGGGCTGGACATTATTCAGGCCATCACCCCAACGTTAAAAAATGGCGATACCATCAAGCTTATCGTTATCGATGATAAAAGCGACAAAGTCGAAGCGGCCAACGCCATGCAGCGCCTGGTCTCCAGCGATAAAGTGGATGCCGTGATCGGGGAAGTCACTTCCTCCAACACCCTGGCGATGACCAAAATCGCCGACGACAGCAAAACGCCGCTGGTCTCCTCTACCGCCACCAACGACCGCGTCACCCGCAACCATCCCTACGTCAGCCGGGTCTGCTTCTCGGACAGCTTCCAGGGGGTGGTCGGGGCCAATCTGGCCTCCCGCGATCTGAAAGCCAAAACCGCCGCCATCGTGTTTGACAGCAGCAACGACTACTCCGTCGGCCTGGCGAAAGCGTTCCGCACCCAGTTCCTGAAAAACGGCGGCACCATTCCCATCGAGGTCCAGGCCCCGGGCGGCAGCAAGGACTTTAAAGCCCAGCTGGCGAGCGTCAAGGCGAAGAATGTCGACATGATTTACATGCCGATCTACTACACCGAAGGGGCGCTGATTGCCGTGCAGTCTAAACAGCTGGGGCTCAACAAACCGGTGGTGGGCGGCGACGGTCTGGCCGCGGATCAGGTCTTCTTCGATGTCGGTAAAGACGCGGTCAACGGCTATATGACCACCGATTACTACTCGCCGAACGCCAAAGAGCAGACCCCGGCGGGGGAAACCTTCATCAAAGCCTGGGAAGCCAAATACCAGCAGCCGACCCATACCTGGGGCGCAATGGCGGCGGACGCCTATAACGTCATCGTCAACGCCATGAACCAGTGCAGCGATCCCCACGATCGGGTCTGCGTAAATGAAAAAATCCGCGCCACCAAAGATTTCCAGGGGGTGACCGGCACGCTGACGTTACAGAACGGCGACGCCATTCGCAGCGCGGTCATCAACGAAGTGAAAGATGGCAAGCTGGCGTTTCGTACCGTGGTTAACCCTTAAGTTGTGACGAGGCTACAAAATGGACGGCGCCATTTTTCTCCAGCAAGTGGTCAATGGAATGAGTCTTGGGGGCATGTACGCCCTGATTGCCATCGGTTATACGATGGTTTATGGCGTGCTGCGGCTGATCAACTTCGCCCATGCGGACGTGATGATGGTCGGCGCGTTTAGTACGCTGTTTTTATTTTCTTCGGTTGGGCTACCCTTCGGGGTAGCCGTTTTCCTGACCCTCGGGCTGTGCGGCCTGTTTGGTATGCTGATTGACCGGGTCGCCTATCGTCCGCTGCGTCAGGCCTCGAAAATCTCCATGCTGATCACCGCCATCGGCGTCAGCTTCTTTCTCGAAAACCTGTTTAACGTACTGTTTGGCGGCAGCTCGCGCTTCTTCTCCGCCCCTGACTTTTTCAACCAGACTCGGGCCTTCGGCAGCGTCATCATTACCAACGTGGCGTGGATTGTGCCGCTGATCACCGTCCTGCTGCTGCTGGCGATCCTCTGGCTGCTGTACCGCACCCGCTATGGGATGGCGATCCGCGCGGTGGCCTTTGACGTCAACACCGTGCGCCTGATGGGCATTGACGCCAACCGGATCATCTCCCTGGTCTTCGCCCTCGGCAGTAGTCTCGCGGCGCTCGGCGGCGTGTTCTACTCCATCAGCTACCCGACGATCGATCCCCTGATGGGCGTGCTTATCGGCCTGAAGGCCTTCGCCGCCGCCGTGCTGGGCGGGATCGGCAGCGTCACCGGCGCGGTGCTGGGCGGCTTTATCCTCGGTTTTACCGAGGTGGTCGCCGTGGCGATCTTCCCCGAACTGGGCGGCTATAAAGACGCTTTCGCCTTCCTGTTCTTGATTCTGGTCCTCTTGTTCCGCCCGGTCGGCATTATGGGCGACGAACGTCTGGAAAGGAGCCGTTTCTGATGCTCAACGCGACGACGACCGCCGGGGCGCAGCTGCGCAACCTGGTCATTATTGTCATCTGTATCGCGCTGCTGGCCGGAATCAACGTGGTTTTTAATGACTACATTGTTCGTGTCATCAGCACCATTTTTATCTTTATGATCCTCGCGGTCAGCTACAACCTGATCAACGGCGTGACCGGCCAGCTGTCGCTGGAGCCGAACGGCTTCGTGGCGGTGGGCGCCTACGTCACCGCCCTGCTGATCCTCTCCAGCGACAGCAAGGTAGACATGTTTGAAATGGCCGCCCCCAGCCCGTGGATCCTCAGCCTGCACGCGGGCTTCCTCCCTGCCCTGCTGATAAGCGGCCTGTGCGCGGCGGCGCTGGCGGTGTGCCTCGCCGTGCCGGTCTTCCGGGTACGTGGCGACTACCTGGCCATTGTCACCCTCGGCTTTGGGTTTATCATCAAGATCCTCGCCATTAACAACCCGCAAATCACCAACGGCGCCATCGGGCTGAACGATATTCCGCAGCAGCCGCATCTCCTGTTCTGGTGCGGGCTGTTCGCCCTGCTGGCCACCGGCATGATCCTCCAGCTGGTGTGGTCGAAGTATGGCCGGATGATGAAAGCTATTCGCGACGATGAAGATGCGGCGATCGCCATGGGGGTCAACACCTTCCGCATTAAAACCTGCGCCTTCGCCACCAGCGCCTTCTTCGAAGGGATCGGCGGCGGTCTGCTGGCTTCCCTGCTGACCACCATTTCCCCAGGGCTGTTCGACTTTATGCTCACCTTCCAGCTGCTGATTATTATCGTCCTCGGCGGGCTCGGCAGCACCACCGGCGCCCTGCTCGGCACCGTGCTGGTGGTCGGCAGCGGCGAGTGGCTGCGCTTCCTCGATCAGCCGCTGCAGTTCTTCGGTCACGATCTCGGCGCGTACCCGGGCCTGCGAATGGTGGTCTTCTCCCTGCTGTTGCTGATTATCATGCTCTTCGCCCGCGAGGGGCTGCTGGGGAAAAAAGAGATTTGGCAGATGGGAAGAAGGAACAGCAGCTATGGCGGAAAATAACGTTATCCTGCAGGTGCAGGACGTCACCATGCAGTTCGGCGGCCTGCGGGCCATCGACAACGTCAGCTTCCATGTTGACGAGGCGGAGATCTTTGGCCTTATCGGCCCTAACGGCGCGGGCAAAACGACCCTGTTTAACGTCATTACCGCCAACTATAAACCCACCAGCGGCAGCGTCACCCTGGCGGGCACGTCGCTGAAGGGGCTGAAGCCCAACCAGGTGGTGAACGCCGGGATCGCCCGCACCTTCCAGAATATCCGCCTGTTTAACTCCATGACGGTGCTGGAGAACGTGATGGTCGGGCTCGACCGCGCCAGCCGCTACTCGCTGCTGGAGGCGGCCCTGCATATTGGTCGCTACTTTCCGGCCGAGCGGGCGGCGAAAGCCAAAGCGATGGCCATCCTGGAGGATATCGGCATCGCCCACTTCGCCCATATGCAGGCCACAAACCTAAGCTATGGCAACCAGCGCAAAGTGGAGATCGCCCGCGCGCTGGCCACCGCGCCGAAGCTGCTCCTGCTCGATGAGCCGGCCGCCGGGATGAACCCGAAGGAGACCGAGGATCTGGCGGAGCTGATCTTCCGCATGCGCCATGACTATCAGCTAAGCGTCCTGTTAATCGAGCACGATATGCCCTTCGTCAACCGCCTGTGCGAGCGGGTGATGGTTCTGGAGTACGGTAAGCCGTTGTTCAGCGGCCTGATGGCCGAGGCGATCCAGCATCCGGACGTCATTTCCGCTTATCTGGGAGAAGCCAATTATGCTTAACGCCCGGGAACTGAAGGTCTTTTACGGCGTGATCCAGGGTCTGAAGGGCGTCGATATCGATGTCTATGACCGGGAAATCGTCACCCTGATCGGCAGCAATGGCGCCGGTAAAACCTCCACCCTGAACGGGATCGTCAACCTGGTGCGCTCCAGTGGGCGCGTCAGCTTCCTCAACGACGATATCTCACGCAGCCAGACCCACCAGATCGTGCGTCGCGGGCTGGCGCTGGTGCCGGAGGGACGGCGCGTCTTTACCAACCTGACCATCGAAGAGAACCTGCGCATGGGCGCTTACAATAATCTCGCCGGCTACGCCCGCCTGCGCGATCGCATGTACGCCCTCTTTCCGCGGCTCAAGGAGCGGCGCCATCAGATGGCGGGCACCATGAGCGGCGGCGAGCAGCAGATGCTGGCCATCGCCCGGGCGCTGATGAGCGAGCCGGTGTTATTGATGCTGGATGAACCGAGTCTCGGGCTGGCGCCGAAAATTGTCGGCGAGCTGTTCGGCATCATTAAGCAACTGCGCGAAGAGAATATGACGGTGCTGCTGGTGGAGCAGAATGCGACGGCCGCGCTGGCGATCGCCGATCGGGCGTATGTCCTGGAGAATGGCCGGATCACCTTGTCAGGCGCGGCGCGGGAGATGCTGACTAATCCGGAAATTAAGCGGATGTATCTGGGGGGATAGACATGGTCAAAACTGCCTGGGCTGCGGCGGCGCCTCCCGCGATGCCGCAACCTCAGGCAGTCTCTTGCTACACAAAGCACACCTCGTTCCAGTAGGCTTCTCGCGTCCTGCGTCGCTCAGTATGTCTTATCATGACGGAACCACCGGGTTTCCACGTTGCCAATGTCCACGCCGTAGAGGCTGGCTACCGGCAGGATCGCCTCCATGACGCGCTGGGTATCCTGCTGTCCGGCTTCACCGTTGGACAAAAAAGCCAGCCAGCCCGTTAACCGTTGCCACAATGCCACTTTCGTTTTCTCCTCTGTCGGGAAGCGAATCGCCTGGGTCTATTTCAACCACAGTTGGCCGGGCGCGGGAAATATTAATTCCGAATTTGCAATCCTGGCTGGCGCATATTACCCCCGGTCCTATCCCCCCCCCCCCCCCCCCCCCCCCCCCC
>NZ_GL882816.1:14241-15287 GCF_000195655.1 Klebsiella sp. MS 92-3 | reverse complement strand
CGGGGGGGGGGGGGGGATCGCCCGGCAGTCGTTGCCGTCCTGGTAAAACGCCAGCGGCGCATAAAGAATACCCATAGGTTTGTTAAGTTCTTTTTGGTTATAGATAAGAATTTTTTCTTCTTTGCCGCCGACGGGCAATTTGTGGGAGCGTGATGTCCACAAAACAAAACAGGGATTCAGGGGAAAAACTATGCGCAATAAAACCACAAAAATCGCACTGGCGCTGGGTATGCTGCTGCTCGCCTCGCAGGCACAGGCGGACCAGCTGGCTGATATCAAAGCCGCCGGCGTCGTAAAAGTCGCCACCTTCGACGCCAACCCGCCGTTCGGCTCTGTGGACGCCAAAACCCACCATATCGTCGGCTACGACGTCGACTTTGCCCAGGCGCTGGCGAAAGCGCTCGGCGTCAAACTCGAGCTGGTGGCCACCAACCCAGCCAACCGTATTCCGCTGCTGCAGTCCGGCAAAGCCGACCTGATCGTCGCCGACATTACCATCACCCCGGAGCGGGCCCAGGTTATTGATTTCTCAACGCCGTATTTCGTCACCGGCCAGCAGTTCCTCGTGCCGGCCGGCTCTCCGGATAAGCTCGATGAGTACAGCAAAGCGCGCATCGGCGCGGTGAAAGGCACCACCGGCGAACAGGCCCTGCACCAGCGTTTCCCGCAGGCTCGCGTCCTCTCCTATGACGATATTCCGCTGGCCCTGACCGCCCTGCGCAACGGCAACGTCCAGGCCATCACTCAGGACAGCACCATCCTCGCCGGTCTGCTGGCGGAAGCGCCGGATAAAGCCAAGTTTAAAATTCTGCCCGACCTGCTCAGCAAAGAAGAGATTGGCGTGGGCGTGAAGAAAGGCGAACCGGCCCTGCTGAAGGCCGTCAACGATGAGCTGGTGAAGCTGGAGAAAACCGGCGAAGCCGCGAAAATTTACGATGTCTGGTTTGGCCCTGCCACCAAAACGCCGCAGCCGCGCGCCTTTACCATAGAAGCGAAATAATATGTTCTCGGGTTTACTCTCCCACTCCCCCGCCCCCCCCCCCGGG
>NZ_GL882816.1:13861-14127 GCF_000195655.1 Klebsiella sp. MS 92-3 | reverse complement strand
ACTCTCCCACTCCGCGGCTCCGGCCGCGGATTTTTCACGTCTGCAGCGCGCCAGCATTACGTTCCGTGATGTGGCCAAGCGCTACGGCGATCATCAGGTACTTAACGCCATCAACCTACAGGTCGAGCCCGGCGAAGTAGTGGCGATCCTCGGCCCTTCCGGATCGGGAAAATCGACGCTGATCCGCTTGATCAACCAGCTCGAATCCTTAAGCGGCGGCGAGATCCTGATCGACGGCAAACCGACCAGCCGGCTGAGCGGCAGCG
>NZ_GL882816.1:11615-13714 GCF_000195655.1 Klebsiella sp. MS 92-3 | reverse complement strand
GCGTCGGCTTTGTCTTCCAGCAGTTCAACCTTTACGCCCACCTGACGGCGCAGGAGAACATCACTCTGGCGCTGGAGCGCGTTCATGGCTGGGAAAAAAGCGCGGCTCAGGCGCGGGCGCTGGCGCTGCTGCGTCAGGTCGGACTGGAAGAAAAAGCGCAGCAGATGCCGGCGCAGCTCTCCGGCGGCCAGCAGCAGCGGGTGGCCATCGCCCGCGCCCTGGCCTCCTCGCCGCAGATTATCCTGTTCGATGAGCCCACCTCGGCGCTCGACCCGGAGATGATCGGCGAAGTGCTGCAGGTGATGAAAACCCTGGCCCACAGCGGGATCACCATGCTGGTGGTGACCCACGAGATGCAGTTTGCCCGCGAAATTGCCGACCGGGTGGTGTTTATCGACGGCGGCGACATCCTCGAAGTCGCCCCGCCGGCTGAGTTTTTCGCCCATCCGCAGCATGCCCGCGCACGGCGTTTTCTGCAGAAGGTGCTGGATCCGCTGCACCAGGAGAGCCTCGAGTGACGCCGATGCTTGACTGGCACGGCGTCCTGAGCGGGCAGCCGTTGCAATGGATTATCTCTGGTTTTCTCACCACCGTCTGGGTCAGCGTCGCCGGGATCCTGCTCGCCACCCTGCTGGCGGTCCTGCTGCTGGCCCTGCGCCTCGGCGGCGGACGCGCGGGGCGCGGACTGGTGGCCGCGTGGGTCTCGTTGTTTCGCAACACTCCGCTGCTGGTCCAGCTGCTGTTCTGGTACTTTGCCGCCTGGAACCTGCTGCCGCTGGCGGTGAAGGAGGTGGTGAACGACGAACACGCCTGGTCCATTTTGCCGGGTAACGTCTGGTGGCTGACGCCGGAGTTCCTCTGCTCGATGTGGGGGCTGGGGGTCTTTACCTCCGCCTTTCTGGTGGAAGAGATCGCCTCCGGACTGCGCGCCGTCAGCCACGGGCAGCGGGAAGCCGCGCTGTCGCAGGGCTTTACGCCGTGGCAGGAGCTGCGCTTTATCCTCCTGCCGCAGGGGCTGGCCAACGCCTGGCAGCCGATTGTCGGCCAGTATCTTAACCTGATGAAACTCTCATCGCTGGCCAGCGGCATCGGCTTTGCGGAACTGACCTATCAGGTGCGGCAGATTGAGAGCTATAACGCGCACGCCCTGGAGGCGTTTGCCGTCGGCACCGCGCTGTACCTGGCGCTGGGGGTGGCGATGGGCGTGGCGCTCACGCGTCTCGGCCCGGGAAGAAAACTGCAACGGAGCGCCCGACATGAACGCTAATCTGGCGGTGATCGCCGATAACCTCGATTACCTGCTGTGGGGCCGGCTGGCGGAGGGCCAGCCCGGCGGCGTGGCGCTGACCCTGCTGATGGCCATCGGCGCCACCCTGCTGGCGCTGCCGGGAGGCATTGCGCTGGCGGGCCTGGCCTGGCGCTACGGCGGGCTGGTGCGGCGTCTGCTGTTTCTGTGGGCGGAAATTATCCGCGGCATCCCGCTGATATTTGTCATCTTCTGGCTGTGGTATCTGCTGCCGATGCTGACCGGCGGCGATCTGCCCGGCGCGGTGACCGTGACCCTGGCACTGGCGTGGTTTACCGCCGCCTCGGTGATGCACTCGGTGCTGGCCGGGCTACAGTCGCTGCCGAAAGGACAGTATGAGGCGGCGCTGACCCAGGGGTTCGCTCCCGGGCAAACGCTGCGCCTGGTGCTGCTCCCGCAGGCGCTGCGCAACGTTCAGCCGTCGCTGGTGGGGATCTTTATCGGCCTGCTGAAGGACACTTCGCTGGCGTTTATCGTCAACGTCCCGGAGCTGACCACCGTGGCCGGCCAGGTCAACAACCGGGTGCAGATCTATCCCCTGGCGATCTTCGTCTTCACCGGCGCGGTGTACTACCTGCTGTGCTGCGGTCTGAGCCTGCTGGCCAGCCGGCGCTTTACCCGCCGCGCGACCACCAGATAAGGCTCACTCCGCGGGACGGGGCTTCAGCGGACAGGTATCGCTGATCTTAATAAATTTGTCGTTATAGACCAGATAGTGGTTCCCCGGCTGGCGCAGCGCCGGCTGGCGAACCACGGCCCCCGCGCGGCGGGGGGCGCCGCGCCCCCCCCCCCC
>NZ_GL882816.1:7866-11532 GCF_000195655.1 Klebsiella sp. MS 92-3 | reverse complement strand
TCTCCCTCCCCCCCCCCCCCCCCCCCCCCCTCCTCTTCGGTCGAATCGCATCCGGGCTTAATCAGCAGCTTAAACCAGGTATTGCCGGTGTTGCTCACCGTCCCGGCCACCTTATCGAAAGACCATTTAAACTGCACTTCGCGCGGGCGCACCACCAGAATGGTATCCATCACCACCACCGGCTCCATGCTGACCTCGCCGCCGGTCGGGCTGCGCCTCGTCAGGTTGCGGGTGGGGATTTCGCGAAACGAGACCCGATAGTAGCGCTCGCGGTTATCCCGCGGCCCATGATAGTAAAATTTAAAATACTCGCTCTCACCTGCCTGCAGCACCAGCTGGCGGGGGGCGAACAGCAGTTCGCCATCCACCGGCCGGGAGCGGACTTCGCTGCCGCCCGGGCGATCGATGGCGCTGACGGCGATGCGGTACAGCCGCGCGCTTTTATTATTGTTGACCACCCGTTTGCTGGCGAAATCCGCTTCAGCCGGCAGGGAAAAGGTCAGGTTGCCGACCGAGATCGCCTGCGCCAGCGGCGCTGCCAGCAGGCAGCCCACCGTCAGCAGGGCCTTAGTTAATGTTGCGCCACGTCGCCTGGACATGAATCTCTCCTGAAGCGCTGACTTCGCCAAACCAGCCGTTATCGTCTACCGTACGCAGCGAAATGGCGTTATCCATCGGAATCGAAAATTTCACCGTGGTCTTATCCATCTGCCCCACTTCGCCGGAGATATCGGTCCACGGCGTGGTCAGCCACAGCGCATCGGTCATATCCCGCCAGCTGTCATCGCACCCGGCATCGTAGGTCTGCGTCGTGCCGCTGCGGGTGATAAAAGAGAGCGTCGCCGGGAACGGCACTTTCGCCGTACCGTCATCGGAGCTGAAGAGACAGTAGGAACGCCCGCCAATCACCTGCGCCGGTCCGGTCACCTTGATCAGCACTTCATCGGCGGCCGTTTTACCGCTGGTGGTGACGATGTAGCCGAAATCGAGCGCCGGTTCGCCGCTGCCGACATACCCCTCGCGCGACGGCGCCGAGGTATATTCGTCGGAGATAATGCTGATGCTGAAATCACGAGGCTTGATAATCAGCGTGTTGGAGGTGGAAAACTCATACCAGCCTGACTCCGGCGAGGTGGTGTTCTGAAAGCGAAAGTTGAACAGATCCTTGGTGTTGATATCGCTGATCCCGAGGTTCACCATCTGCTTAAAGAAGTTGCTGGAGAAGAAAACATAGATCGAGTCTGAGCTCTTCATCTCGTTGAAAGTGTAGTAATAAGCGGTATTGCTCACCGGCTTCCAGGAGCTGCCGTTGAGGCTGAACTGCATATCGTACGCCCCGACGGCCGAGGCCAGCGACGAGTTGGCGATCGCCGGGAAAATATGGATCGAGGTGTTGCTTAAGCCGTTGGTCTGCAAGGTATAGTTGACCATCTTACAGCTTAATCCTGAGCGGCTGCCGATGGTCTGCGTCCGGCAGTCGGCGTTCCCTTCCCCGAGGGTCGGCACGCCATCGCTGTTGATAAACACCTCCGCCAGCGAGTGGGTATTAATCAACCGCAGGTTCGCGGCTTTGGTGTGGGTGACGTTGCGCACATACCAGTTACCGGAGGCCTGATCCTTACAGCGCGCGCCGCTGCTGGCATCGTAGTTCACCGAGGTCTGACAGGCATTGATGGTCATCGTAAAGCTGCCGCCGACCGGCATCTGCTGCAGATATTGATAGAAGGCGTCTGACATCATGCCGTGCATCCACTTCGCGCCGCCGCTGGTCACCGTCGCGCCGTAAAACCCGCTGGCGTCGGTGGTCTGCGGCAGGATCAGGCTGGTAGCCATATCGCACCCGGCGTACCAGTTGATGCAGCGCAGGCCGGTTAAGGGGTGTGAAACCGGTGAGTTTTCCAGCCACATATCAAACTTCCAGTTGGCATTGAGCCCGGTGTTGTAGCCGTTATCGATATAGCCGAGACTCTGCTGATAGATGGTCCCGGAGCCGGTGTATTTTAAGCCGGTCCAGCGGTTAGCGCCGGTCATACGCGGATCCAGCGCCCCGCCGGGGGTGACGAAAAAGTTGTCGTCGGAGTTGTTTTCCACAAACACAAACTCGCGCGCCGGCGCATCCGACCAGGTGGTCTTGGTCACCGCCGCCCTGAGCGCGGCTGCCGGCCAGAGCAGCGCGAGGATCGCCAGCGCCATCAGTGCATTAACTTTCATTCTCTTCTCCTGACTGCTGCACCGCCGCCCACGACGAGAGGCCGCTGCAGACCACATCCCCCACCCAGACGGCGCCGCGCGCCTGGCTGAGCTCCAGCGCCACTTCGCAGGTTTTATTGCCGCCGTAGCTGAAATCGATAGTGGGGTATTTCTTATCCACGTCCATGACAAACTCGCCGTTTTCATCGGTGCGGGTACGGCCGATATGGTTGTTAATCCGCGCATTCGCCAGCAGCGTGCCGTCTTCTGCACGAATACGGCCGGAGACGGTGACCATCTGCTTCACCTCTGGCTCAATCACCGCGACGTTGCCCGGATAAAGGGTCAGATGACTCTTGCGCCCGCTGACGATGTCGTAGCTGTCGAGCGAGTTTTTGCTGTTCTGCAGCTCCACCTCATAGCGACCATAGGGAGAGAGCGGCAGGTAGTTACGCTTGCCGCTGAGCGGGAAGATCCGCCCGTTAACCCTGGCGCTGATCTGACCATCGTCCTCCAGCCCGGTGTTGAAGATCACCCCAGCGTTGCCGTCGGTTCGTCCGCTTGCGGCGATATTTTTGCCCTGCCAGCCGACGCTGCCGCTGGCGGTGAGGTTGGTGTTGACGTAGCCGTCCGCCGCGCTGTTGACGTTCAGCGTGCCGCTGGCGTAGCGGGCGTCGAACTGGGCATACGCGCCGCCGCTGAGGGTTTTGTCATCCCCGGTATCGCCGGAGATGGCCCGCGACAGATTGGCGCCGATGGTGCGAATAGTGCCTTCATCAAACTGCTTGCGCGCTGAGAGGTTAGCCATGGTGTAGCCGTTCTGATGGGTCATCCCGGCGCTGAACCAGTTGCCCAGCGGCAGCGACAGATCGAGGGCGATATATTTCCCGGTGTTGGCGCTGCTGTCGCCATTGTTATAGCGCTGGATCCCCGCCCGCAGGCCGAGCGAGCCAAAGGCGCCGCTGTAGACCGTCTGATAGTAATCCGCGGTGTAGTAATGGCTGTTGTAGCGACGGTCATCGTTGTAGCTGACGCTGAACGTCCCCAGCTTCGACCACAGCGCGTTCAGGTTGAGGGTGCCGCCGATCGCCCGGTTGTCGGCATCGCTGCGCCGCAATTGATCGCCAATGCGGGTTCTCTCCTGGTTAACCCACACTGAACTGAATCCCCCGGGCAACGTGGCGCTGATGCTGCCGACGCTGCTCCACGAGCTATCGCTGGCCAGCATATTTTGCAGATTAACGTTGATCGACTCGCCCAGCGGTAGCGTCAGGCGGGTTTCCCCCACCGCCTGGTTGTCGTAGCCATAGCCCGTAGCCGCCCAGCTCAGGGTGCTGAGCGACCCGGAGGCCGAAAGGCCTGCCAGCCAACTCTCTTTCGCCGGCCGGGTCTTTTTCCCGCTCTCTGACCAGCGATCCATATGAAAACTGCCGCCCCATACCTGCCACGCCAGCGGCGCGCCGGCGCCGCGGCCCC
>NZ_GL882816.1:0-7771 GCF_000195655.1 Klebsiella sp. MS 92-3 | reverse complement strand
CCCCCCCCCCCCCCCCCCCCCCCGGGCGGCGCGCCGGCGCCGCGTCCCCGGCTGAACAGCTTATTGACCCGCTGGGTGCGTTTGCTGACCACCCGACCATTGACGATCACCTCCACTTCCACGTCGTAAATACCGTACGGCAGGCCGCGGGTATCCACTTCATGGTTGCCCATAGCGAAGTTCTGGACGCTCAGCAACCGACCGTCACGGGTGAGATGCACCTCGCCCGCCGCCGGCAGAAAGGCGATCACCGGCGTGGCGGACTGGCTGTTGTCGAAGACGGTGGAGCTGGCCTGGTTCCCCCAGGAAAGGCCGTAAATCTTACCGGCCGAAATAGCGGTCATCGGTCCCAGGGACTGCAGGTTCCAGGTGTCAAGCATCCCGCCGGCAAAGCGGTGGCCGGCGAAATCGCGCTCATACATGGCCTTATATAATTCACTGTCCTGCTGACCGCTGCCGATGCCGTATAGCGAGCCGTCGAGCACCACGTGATGCTCCCGCAGCGCCGTGACGTTGTTCAGCGACAGGTAGCTGGAGGTGTTGCTCCCGCCGTTACGCATCTGGTTGTTATAGACGCCGAGGTTATAGCTCAGGTTGCTGCTGAGGGTGTTCACGCTGGACTGACCGATATCTTCGCTGCGCGAGCGCAGGACGGTGCCCAGCGCCTCGCGCTTGACCACCAGCTGCAACAGCAGCTGGCGCAGGCTGAGATCCAGCTGTGCGCTGTCGGTCAGGGGAATGGTGAGCGCCTCGCTGAACGGGGCGTTGGCCAGGCCAATCAGCTGCTGGCGGGTCTGTTCGCTGACGCTGGCGTTACCTTCGCTCTCCTCCAGCTGGATCTGCCGAACGCGCAGCTGGCCGCCGTCCAGCCAGATAAAGGCGCTGCCGATCCGCTGATCGTCCCGGGTGCTCTGGCTGCCGGCGAGATGAATATAGAGCGGGACGCTCATGCCGTCCTGCAGCGCCTGGCTGAAGGCCTGCGGAATAATCACCCCGCCAATCTGCTGCGCGCCTGCGGCGGCAGCGCTGACGTCGGGCTGAACGAACAAAAAGATCATGCCGAAGGCAAGCCGCGTTTTCAGTCCTGGGGTAATCCATCGTTGAGGCATCGTCGTTATCCATCTGCACAGCTGTCTATTTCACGGGAACAAACTGCTCACCCTGCCAAAGCGCCACCCGTCCTTTTTTATCCGCCGTGTCCACGCGCGTAAAACGGCGCGATTTACCCGGCATCAGGTAGTAATTCTCTTTACATTCCTTACCATCGGCGGCCTTCAGGCAGGGGCCGTAGGCGAGGATCCGCAGCGTCGCATTCCCGGTGTTGGTCAGAGAGCCGTTGGCGTACTGAAAGCGATAGTTCACCTGCCGGGGCGCCACCACCAGGATGGTGCCGATGCGGGCGGAAGCAGTGGCCACCGCGCTGCGGTTGGCGTTATCGCGTTGGGCATCGCTGAGCGCCTGATCGAACCAGACAATGCGGTAGTAGCGCTCTTTGTCATCCGCCGGGCCTTTGTAGAAGAAGCGGATCACATCGCTGGCCTGGGCGGGTAGCAGCAGGCTGGCGGGAGTGAGCAATACCTCATCCGGTTTGTCCATCGGGATAACCTGCCCGCCGTCCAGCGGGGAAGAGAGCCGTTCGAGATGGATATTGATCAGTCGACCGCTGTCTGTGCTGTTCTTGATCGTTTTGCTCAGCGTGCTGCTGCCGCTGTTCATAAAGGATGAAATATCGCCGACATCCAGCGCCTGCGCCGGCGACACCCCGGCAAGCAGCAGCCCGAGGGCCAGAAGGTGCTTTTTCATAACAATTCCGTCCGTGAAAAAAGCAGGGGGAGATCCCCCTGCTGGTGCATCAGAAGGATCAGCTGGTCCAGGTGGCGTCGAACTGTACGCTGACGTCGCCGCTCCAGATCCCTTCCGGCAGAGTGCTGTAATCGGTCACGGCGGTGGTGCCGTTGGTGGTGCCGCTGATGATGGAGAAAGTGAAACCATCCTGCGCTGTGGTACGGCCGCTGGCGTTGTAGCCATTAGCCAGCGCGCTGAGGTTGCCGCCCATAATATTGTTGGCGGTATCGATCATCACGGTATCGCCAGTTTTTTCCACCGCGGCGCCGTTATAATCCACGCCCACGCTCAGCGTGGAGCCGGAGGTATCCAGCTGGGTTAAGGTGTTGGTGATAAGACGCGAGGTCAGCTTAAAGGCGGTCGCCGTTGTGTCCCCCTCAATCGCCACGTCAAACAGACCTTTCTGCGAGTTAAAGCCTTTAATGCCTTCGGCGTACTGGAACGCCAGGCTGCCGAGCGGGGTCACAACCAGCTTGCTGGTGGTATCTTTTTTAGCGGTCGCAGACCAGGTCGCTACAGCCTGAGCCGTTACGTCAGCAGCCTGCGCCACGCCCATACCGGTAAACGCCGTTACCAGAGCTATTGCCAGAACCTTTTTTTTCATCGCTTTTTCATCCTGAGTTGAATTAAGGACATGATGTCCCGGTGAACCATTTAAAAAACAGAATTGCCTGGGTGTTACTGAACTAACTTATATATTTTGGAATACAGTTTGGCCTCAGCATTACGCCGATGGGTATACACTGTCTTCACGCTACAATTTTCAATTCTGGCGATCGATTTCGGCTGCATGCCCTGGGCGGTCATGCGGATAATTTTCATTTCCCGATCTGTAATTTTATCTTTCTTAATATCTTTGCGGAGAAACCTGCCATTAATTACATAGGCCAGTTCTTTTCGAATATCGCGACTCAGACCAACATATACCACCCCGCGAATATCGCTATTGTAATACCAGTAGTTCGCTAAGGCCTCTGATTTCCTGGCCGCAATCAATACGACCTGTTTCCCCTTTACCGCGGATAGCCATTCGCTGTCGCGCCTGATAAATTCGTTTAATGAAGCCGTATTGAGATTGATAAACACAAAATCTTTTCTGATTTTCTCCAGTGAGAGATAAATTAATTCGTCGATGTCTACAATCAGTTCGGACAGTCCTTTATAGAAATAGGAGTCATCGGCAGACCAAATATACTTATCGGAACAGCTTTTATATTCCATATAGTTTTTAACCTCATAGTCCTTGAAGTAATCATTTTTACAACGTCACTGCTTGCCAGGCCTATAAAGTTTACTGGCGTATTCGTTTCCTTTAATAAATCGCCATTAAATAAGACACGCATTACTTATCAATATTGGATAAGCGGGGGATTAAACTATAATTATTTTCTGCTTGGCGTTGAATTTAAGTTTTTTCCTATGGAGTGTCAACATGCGGAAAGGCAATGAATTTCGCGCCCAGGTCAATATTTACAAAAACTGAAAATATCAAATTTTTGAGCGCCAGAAAAAGACATTTATTTTCATACGGTTATTGGTAATATAACCGTCAATTCTTATCTGCGCTTTATATTACCCAGGATCTTCGCCCTATTATGTTAGGAATATTCTTAATGGGACTCTTGAATGGCTTATCAAATAAACCGGATTTAGCACAAAAGAAAGGATATAAATCTACAAATAAAGAAAAACCAGGATGATTCACCAACACATAAGACTCATGAATAGATTAACCTGTCGCACAAAATAGTTATGTATATGTTAATACATGCGGGATGTTGAATGCTAAACAAAGGCAGACGCATTATCTATTCGATTAAACGGTCTTCTTCATCAAGATTAAGCGAAGATTGCCGAAGGCTGCCTACGCCTACGAACCGGTCTATCTCCGCGCCCTCCAAAGCATAGCGGCTTTTCGGCGCTTCGCCAGCCGCCGGCATGCCGCACGCGTTGAGCCGCTGGCCGTCGCTCTTTCACGCCAGTTCACGCTTTGTTCGCAATACCGTCATCGAAATTTCATATAAAGACCTATTAATAGTGGCCAGTTAATGACGAACCTGGACACTCTTATGAACAGCTCTCTTGCCGCGGTGGCCGAAACTGATTTCCAGCCGTTCACCGATCTCGCTGCCGGCCGGCAGCGGAAGGTCTTAAGCGTGCGTAATCTGAGTAAAGCTTATCAAGCCCAGCACAAGGTGCTGGACGGCATCAGCTTTGATCTGCACGCCGGGGAAATGGTCGGGGTCATTGGCCGCTCCGGCGCCGGTAAATCAACGCTCCTGCATGTCCTCAACGGCACCCACTGCGCCAGCGGCGGAGAAATTCTTAGCTACCCGGAAGTCGGTACCCCGCACGATGTCTCACAGCTGAAAGGCCGCGCGCTCAATGCCTGGCGTAGCCACTGCGGAATGATTTTTCAGGACTTCTGCCTGGTGCCGCGCCTCGACGTGCTCACCAACGTCCTGCTGGGCCGCCTCAGCCAGACTTCAACCCTGAAATCGCTGTTTAAAATCTTTCCCGCAGCCGACCGGGCGCGCGCCATTGCGCTGCTTGAGTGGATGAACATGCTGCCGCACGCGCTGCAGCGGGCGGAGAACCTCTCCGGCGGGCAGATGCAGCGGGTGGCGATCTGCCGGGCGCTGATGCAAAACCCCGGGATCCTGCTGGCCGACGAGCCTGTCGCCTCGCTGGATCCGAAAAACACTCAGCGCATCATGGATGTGCTGCGCGAAATTAGCGAGCAGGGCATCAGCGTGATGGTAAACCTGCATTCGGTGGAGCTGGTCAGGGCCTACTGCACCCGGGTTATCGGCGTCGCCAGCGGCCAGCTTATTTTTGACGATCACCCCTCCCGGCTGACGCAGGATGTGCTGCAGCGGCTGTACGGCGATGAAGTTAGCCAATTGCATTAATTTCACTCACACGGGCAACATAATGAAAAAATATATGACTGGCGCAGTTCGTTTATCCGCAATGGTCGCGGGCATGATGATGGCATGGCAGGCAGCGGCGGCGCAGCCGAAAGAGCTCAATCTGGGCATTCTCGGCGGCCAGAACGCCACCCAGCAAATCGGCGATAACCAGTGCGTGAAGGCCTTCCTCGATAAAGAGCTGAACGTGGATACCAAACTGCGCAACTCTTCCGACTATTCCGGGGTGATCCAGGGCCTGCTGGGGGGCAAAGTCGACGTGGTGCTGAGCATGTCCCCCTCCTCCTACGCCTCGGTTTATCTCAATAATCCGAAAGCGGTGGATATCGTCGGCATCGCCGTGGACGACAAAGATCAGTCTCGCGGCTATCACTCGGTGGTGATCGTCAAAGCCGACTCTCCCTACAAAACGCTGGACGATTTAAAAGGCAAAGCCTTCGGCTTCGCCGATCCGGACTCCACTTCCGGGTATCTGATCCCTAACCATGCGTTTAAAGAAAAATTTGGCGGTAACGCCGACAACAAATACAACAACACCTTCTCCAGCGTCACCTTCTCCGGCGGCCATGAGCAGGACATCCTCGGCGTGCTGAATGGCCAGTTCGCGGGCGCGGTCACGTGGGCCTCGATGGTTGGCGATTACAACACCGGCTACACTACCGGCGCGTTCAACCGCCTGATTCGCATGGATCATCCGGATCTGATGAAGCAGATCCGCATTATCTGGCAATCGCCGCTGATCCCGAACGGCCCGATCCTGGTGAGCAATGCGCTGCCGGCGGACTTTAAGGCGAAGGTCGTGGCGGCAGTGAAAAAGTTGGACACCGAGGATCACGCCTGCTTTATCAAAGCGATGGGCGGTACTCAGCACATCGGCCCGGGCAGCGTGGCTGACTTCCAGCAGATTATTGATATGAAACGCGAGCTGGTGAGCGCGCGTTAATCCTGCCTCAACGCCGCCTGCTTGCCCCAGGGTAAGCGGCGGCGCTACGTTGAAGATCCCCGACGCATGAAGACAACCCACACCGAATTTGAACGCTATTACCAGCAGGTACGCTCGCGGCAAAAGCGCGATGCCGTCTGCTGGTCGCTGCTGCTGCTGGCGCTCTATTTTGCCGCCGGCAGCGCCGCGGAATTTAATCTGCTGACTATCTGGCACTCGCTGCCCCATTTCTTTGACTATATGGCAGAGACCATTCCGCCCCTGAGCGCTGGTAACCTGTTCGCCGATGTGCAGACCAAAGGGTCGCTGGCCTGGTGGGGCTATCGCCTGCCGATCCAGCTGCCGCTGATCTGGGAAACTCTGCAGCTGGCGCTGGCCTCGACCCTGGTGGCAGTCGCCATCGCCACGGTTTTCGCGTTTCTTGCCGCCAATAACGCCTGGTCCCCGGCGCCGGTGCGCTTTGCCATTCGCGTGCTGGTGGCGTTTTTGCGCACCATGCCCGAGCTGGCGTGGGCGGTGATCTTTGTGATGGCGTTCGGCATCGGCGCGATCCCGGGCTTTCTGGCGCTGATGCTGCATACCGTCGGCAGCCTGACCAAACTGTTCTACGAGGCGGTGGAAAGCGCGCAAAACAAACCGGTACGCGGCCTGGCGGCCTGCGGCGCGTCCCCGCTGCAGAAAATTCGCTTCGCCCTCTGGCCGCAAGTGAAACCGCTGTTTCTCTCCTACGGCTTTATGCGGCTTGAAATCAACTTCCGCTCGTCGACCATTCTCGGGCTGGTGGGTGCGGGCGGCATCGGCCAGGAGCTGATGACCAACATCAAGCTCGACCGCTACGATCAGGTGAGCATCACCCTGCTGCTGATCATTCTGGTGGTGTCGGCGCTGGACATGCTGTCCGGTCGTCTGCGCCTGTGGGTACTGGAGGGTAAGAAATGAGCGTCTGGCACATGCAACCGGATCTCGCCGCCAGCCGGCGGCAACATAAGCAGCTCTATCAGGTCCAGGGGCGCTACCTGCGCTACGTCGGGCTGGTGGCGCTAGCCTGCCTGCTCTATTACGTCTGGTTTTTTCTGCAGTTTGGTATCAGCGGCGAGCAGCTGACCACCGGCCTGCAGCAGATTGGCCGCTACCTGGCGCGGATGTTCGTCTGGCACGACTTCTGGAACTGGCCGTTCGGCTATTACTTTACGCAAATCGGCGTCACCCTGGCCATCGTCTTCGCCGGGACGCTGACCGCCACGGTGCTGGCGCTGCTGCTCTCCTTCTTCGCCGCCCGCAACATCATGCGCGGCGTGGTGCTGGGGACCCTCGCCCTGCTGATGCGCCGCCTGTTTGATGTGCTGCGCGGGATCGACATGGCTATCTGGGGGCTGATTTTCGTGCGTGCGGTCGGCCTCGGGCCGCTGGCAGGGGTGCTGGCGATCATCATGCAGGATACCGGCCTGTTGGGAAGGCTGTACGCGGAAGGACACGAAGCCGTGGACCGATCTCCCGGGCGCGGGCTGACCGCCGTGGGCGCGAACGGCCTGCAAAAGCATCGCTTTGGCATTTTTACCCAGTCGTTCCCGACCTTCCTCGCGCTGAGCCTGTATCAGATTGAATCCAACACCCGCTCCGCGGCGGTGCTGGGCTTCGTCGGCGCCGGCGGTATCGGGCTTATCTATGCCGAGAATATGCGTCTGTGGAACTGGGATGTGGTGATGTTTATCACCCTGCTGCTGGTGGCGGTGGTAATGATCATGGACACCCTTTCCGCCTGGCTGCGCCGTCGTTATATCGGCGGCGCCGCGGTGCCGCTGTATCAGGGCGGACGCTAGCGCACATTTGCGCCGGATGGCGGCTTCGCCTTATCCGGCCTACCCGTCCGGCTCCGACTGTCTGTTGGCCCGGCAAGCAACGGCGCCGCCGGGCGATGGCATCAGGCACGGAGCTGCTTTTATGCCGGGTGGCGGCTGCGCCTTCCCCGGCCTACAACCCCAAATCACCGCTGGCGCAGGGGCTGCTGAAACTGCCGGTGCTGGCGGCCTCAACATCGCTGAGACGTTCCCGG